>JAGGXA010000252.1 GCA_021163285.1 Deltaproteobacteria bacterium
AGCAATTTTTTTCAAAATCAAGGCTTGCTCAAAAAATTACCGCAGACATATAGTTGATATTTCGAGGATAATTTTTTGAGCATAACGCAGAGTTTGGGAAAAAGGGCATTCTCGGACAGCCTCCTAGCGATTTTTCAATGGCACGGGTCGTAATTTTTTGACCTTCATTCTATCAATCTAATCAGATACCAGGAAATTTGAATAAAATATAAATTATAATATAATCCTAATGTTATTGCAAATTTTAATAATTACAACTATCACTTGATTGACATAGTAAATGTCTATTGTTAATAAGATGGTAGTCGATTACGGTTTTTCTTCATTTCTGTTTCCGTTGACGGTTATAATCTATGAATAAATATTAAATCAGGATGTTCAAGGAGCTCTTTTTATGGCAATATTAACACATAAAGGCGTGGAAAAATTAATCCCATATCCTCCCGGCAAACCGATAGAGGAACTGGAAAGAGAACTGGGCATAACCGGTTCCATTAAACTGGCATCCAATGAAAACCCTATTGGTTCTTCTCCATTAGCTATTCAGGCGATTAAAGATAATCTCAACACAATCCACCGCTATCCTGATGGAAGCGGATACTATCTCAAAAAAAAGCTGGGCAAAAAATTTGGGGTGCCTATTGAGCAAATCATCCTCGGTAACGGCTCAAACGAGATAATCGAATTCATCATAAGAACCTTTTTATCAACCTCGGAAGATGTTATACAAGCCATTCCCACTTTTCTTGTCTATGAAAAAGTTGTAACAGGAGCCGGCGGCAGACTGATATCTGTTCCGCTTTCAAATTTCAGGATAGATTTAGATGGAATATTGAATGAAATTACGGAAAAGACCAGGATCATATTTATCAACAATCCGAATAACCCTACAGGGTCAGTCCTTTTAAAGGATGAAATGCTCCATTTTTTAAAAGAGGTCCCAAATAATGTTATTGTGGCCTTAGATGAGGCATACATAGAATTTATAACTGATAATTTGGCAGCGAGGGGGCTTGATCTTCTTTCAGAGCACCCCCTTTTGATCGTCTTGAGGACTTTTTCAAAACTCTATGGTCTTGCAGGACTAAGGATAGGCTATGGATTTTCTTCCAGACAAGTAATTGATTATATGAACAGGGTAAGGCAGCCCTTTAATGCCAATACCCTGGCCCAGGCGGCTGCCGTGGCTGCTCTCGATGATTCGGAATTTGTATCCCTGACCCTCAAAACGGTTAATAATGGTCTTCAATACCTGTTCAGGGAGCTTGATAAGATGGGTCTTGAGTATATACCAACGCAGACTAATTTCTTTCTGATTAAAGTCCCCGGAGGCGGGAAAACGATTTATGAAAAGATGTTGAGAGAGGGCGTTATTGTCCGTTCCATGGCAAGTTACGGGCTTAACGATTATATTCGAATCAACGTGGGATTACAGGAAGAAAACGAAAGGTTTATCAAAACATTAAAGAAAACCCTTAACCGTTTACAGGTTTAAAACTCACTGTTACGGCTACTTTCCGAACCCTGAAGATCCAACCTTATGGACAGTGAAAAATCATGTTTTGTGCAGAGAGAGGAATATGAACGGCCTTATAACTGTTGACGGCCCGGCAGGTTCCGGTAAAAGCACTATTAGCCGCATGTTGTCTAAAAAAATTAACTATATCTATCTTGATACGGGGGCTATGTACCGTGCTGTGGCGCTTCTGGCATTGAGAACAGGGATTGATTCCGGCGATAGCAGGGGGCTTGAGATTATCTGTATGTCCATTGACCTGCATTTTGAGACTGATTTTGAGCCTCCGAGACTTTATCTCGGTAAAGAAGATATTTCCATGGCAATAAGAAGCCCTGAAATGGATATGCTCTCTTCAAGGGTCTCTGCTATAAAAGAGGTTAGAGAAAAAATGACATGGCTTCAGCGAAAAATAGCAGGCGGAGGGGACCTTATTGCTGAAGGAAGAGACATGGGGACGGTAGTTTTCCCTGAGGCAAAATATAAATTTTTTTTAACAGCCTCTCTTGATGTAAGGGCAAAAAGACGTTACAAAGAAAGAATTGATCGGGGCGAATCCGTATCTTTGCCACTTGTAAGGGAAGAATTAAGAAAAAGGGATCTTCAGGACAAGACAAGAGCGCTGGCCCCGCTTAGGCCTGCAAAAGATGCAAGGATAATAGATTCGACCACTTTAATCCCTGAACAAGTGATTCAAAAAATACTCAGCGTTATGGAAAGAACCTAAGGAGGCTGTCCGGGAATGCCCTTTTTCCCAAACTCTGCGTTATGCTCAAAAAATTATCCTCGAAATATTAACTATATGCCTGCGGTAATTTTTTGAGCAAGCCTTGATTTTGAAAAAAATTGCTATCCTCGGACAGCCTCCTAAGGAACGAGGTCAAATTAACTTCCCCAACTATGCGTTACAGCTTCAGGCCGTCTTCGCCCGATCTAAAAGTACAAAAATCTTGTAATAGCTCGCTATTCCTGCAATTTTTGTGCTTTCAGATCGAACAAACCTGACCTAAATTTGTTCGCCTGTTTGGGGCGGTTATTTCGTCCTCGTCCCTGACACACCTGTTCAGGAGGGCTTCAGTCTCTGTAATCGTTCACGGGTTCAAGTTATTTTTGCGCGAGCCCTTGGAGCCAATTTATTCTGAACGAGTGCAGACCCGGCGCTGGTGAACAACTACTAATGATATATGGAGGATAATTGATGAAAATTCTTGTTACCGGGACAGCCGGTTTCATAGGTTCATTTGTAGCCTTGATTCTTGCAGAACAGGGTAATGATGTGATTGGTCTTGATAATATAAATGATTATTATGACGTAAGGATTAAGTACGGACGTCTTGAAAGGGATGGGTTCGGCTGTTCAGAGATAGAAACCGGTAAAATCATCAAGAGCTCTAAATACCCGGTTTACCGTTTTATAAAAATGGATCTTGAAAATAAAAAGGGCCTTGATCGGTTATTTACAAATGAAAAATTTGATATGGTATGTAATCTGGCGGCCCAGGCAGGGGTCAGGTATTCATTGACTAATCCTCATGCCTATGTTGGTTCAAATATTGTGGGATTTGTTAATCTCCTTGAGTGCTGCAGACATAATGCAGTTAAACACCTTGTTTATGCCTCATCCAGTTCTGTTTACGGATTAAACGAAAAGTTCCCCTTTTCAACTCATGATAATGTTGATCATCCCATTTCTCTGTACGCTGCCACAAAAAAGGCGAATGAATTAATGGCGCATACCTACAGCCATTTATATGACATACCTACGACGGGACTCAGATTTTTTACCGTTTACGGACCATGGGGAAGACCGGATATGGCTCTTTTTATCTTTACAAAGGCAATCCTTGAAGACAAACCTGTTAACATCTTTAATCATGGAAAAATGAAAAGGGATTTTACATATATTGATGATATAGTTAAAGGGGTCATCAAGGTACTTAATGTACCTCCTTCCGGGGATAGCGCCTGGAAAGCGGACAGCCCTGACCCATCAAGGTCTCAAGCCCCTTACAGAATTTATAACATTGGAAATAATTCTCCGGTCGGGCTTATGGATTTTATTGGCGCCATTGAAAATACTCTTGGAAGAAAGGCGGAAAAAAATTTTCTGCCCATGCAACCTGGGGATGTGGCAGCCACCTGGGCGGATGTAGATGACCTGGTTAAAGATTTCGGGTATGCGCCGGAAGTCACTGTTCAGGAGGGTGTTGAGAGGTTTATTAAATGGTATCTCGATTTTTTTGCACTCAATTGATATGACCTCTGTTCTAAGGTCAGACCTCGGAAAGAATGGCATTTTAAGCGTAATTTTTTGGACACTTGTCTTTTGAACAGGTGACGAATCAACTTCGCACCTCATTCCCACGCTCCCGCGTGGGAACGAGAGAAAAAATTCAATCGGTAATATTTTTCTGATGGGCAGATCCCTGTGCCTGTTTTGAAATGGTATACCAGTATGCAGTATATGTTTTTTAGTCAATCTTTTTGCTTGTGTCTGTCCAATAAATCATTGTGTAATGGCCGAACGACCTGAATAATAAGGCTCTTCGTATTTTTATTCAATCTATAATTTCCGAGGTCTGAAGGTAAGGCGGTTACGATTGATTTTATCAAAGGATGCTGGTAAGATAATTCTTCACATATTAAATTTCACAACCATAACCTGTTAATCCATTGAAAGAACAAGCTTTTTATCACAGGATTTTGAAATTATTTATGTGAATATTTATAGCTCAATATTCCGGGCAAGGAGTTTAAGGATGGATTCCCGCGTAGGTGGAAATGACGAATAAGATAAGTGCCTGACATTCCCGCGAAAGCGGGAATCCGGAAGATTAGTATCCGAAGGCCCTTACCCAACTTATTGAGCAGATACGGATGTTGCATAATGGAAAAACAACATGGAGTCAAATTCTTCATTATCTCCCTCGTTTTATCTCTATTTCTCCTCTTAGCGCTTTTCTGGAGTTATTTGCCGGCTATCGTTCTGGCCTTTCTTGTCTCAAGCGTGTCATACCCTTTGTACGTGCAAATCAGAAAATTCTTTAATGGCCGCGAAACTTTCGCCTCCCTCTGCATGATCCTTATTATTTTTCTGGTGCTGGTTATTCCTTCAGGGTGGTTTGTTCGAACACTTTCAAACGAGACCTTTGAATTTTATAAAAGGACAAGCAGCTCTGTTTCTCTGAAGAAAATTCAAGAAGCATTTGAGAGCAATTCCAGATGGGCCTTGCGTATCAGAAAACTTGGAAAAATGACCGGGATGAAATTCACGCCTGAGTCAATCGAAAATATGGCAGCCTCTATTGGCAAGACAGTGGGGTTGTTCCTTTATAAACAGATCAGTTCTACCGCTTCAAACATCTTAAGCCTTTTGATTAATTTCTTTTTGATGATGCTGACTGTTTTTTATCTTTTTCGAGACGGGTGGCGTTTAAAAGATTATATTAAGCAGCTTCTTCCTGTTCCAAAAGAACAGCTTTACCAGGTGGTAAGAAAGTTTCAGGAAATGGGGAAGTCCCTCATTATCGGCAATGGATTGAGCGGGATCGTTCAGGGAGTATTAGGTGGTTTCGGCTTTTTTTTCTTTGGCATGCCATCTCCCTTTTTGTGGGGGACAATAATCTCTTTTATGGCTTTGTTGCCCATTGTAGGGGCCTCAATAGTATTTGTGCCTGGAACAATAATCTTAATACTTCAGGGAAAAGCAGGAACGGGAATTGGCTTTCTTGCATATAACCTGTTTTATAGTTCGTTAATAGAGTATTTCATCAAACCCAGGATAATTGGCAAAGGGATGCAGATGAACTCATTACTTGTGTTTATTGGGATTATTGGGGGAATAAAGCTTTTTGGCATACTTGGAATTATTTACGGTCCCTTAATTATTACGATATTTCTTACCCTTGCGGAAATATACAGGCTTGAATATAAGGAAAAACTTACATTATAATATCAGGCGGCTGTCCGAAAATGCCATTTCCCCCAAACTCTGCGTTAAGCGAAAAAAATATCCTCGGAGGTAAGCGAGCTTGCAAGACTCCGATATCAACTATATGCCTGCGGTATTTTTTTCGCAAGCCTTGATCTTGGAAAAAATTGCTATTTCCGGACAGCTTCCTGTGCCGGAACATTGGAACGAGGGTATGAACGGTTACGCCAAATTTATTGACCTGCGCGATTAGCTGTTAGTGATTAGCATTGATAACACGGTAGAATGGCATTTTTTGAATGTCGAATATCGAACAGGGAATTATGAATATCGAAGGAACAGGACAAATTTGATCTTGAGGAACTGCTAATCGGGTTTGTCGTACGTATTATTCGAACGGCAGAGTTATTGCCAAAAAGATAAGATTTCATAATTCGCAATTCCTCGTTAGACATTCGACATTAAATCAGCATGTTAAACGAAAAGCATCCTTTATCTGAAAAATGTCCTTTTTTTGTATTGCACCCGAATTTAATCAATAGGTCAAAAAGCTAATGGCTAAAAGTAGACTGCACAGGTCGAAATTTATTAATTGTGCTGCCTCATCTGGCAGTATGTTGATCGAGGAGGATCAGATATGGGCAAAAAGGAAGTCGGAACAACAATTACACAGCACATCCTGAGCAAACAACGCGAAAATTCTGAGGCAACTGGGGCCTTTACAATCCTTTTAAATGAACTTGTTGTAGCAGCCAAGGTAATTTCGAGGGAAGTTAATAAAGCAGGTCTCGTAGATATCTTGGGGGCCACCGGCACAATTAATGTGCAAAACGAGGAAGTGCAAAAGCTTGACCTGTTTGCCAACCGGATTATTATAGAAAGGCTGCAGCATATAGGACAGCTCTGTTGCATGTGCTCTGAAGAAAATGCCGATATAATTGAAATCCCGGCCAGATATCCTAAGGGGAATTATGTGGTTGTCTTTGATCCTCTTGACGGGTCGTCTAATATTGATGTCAATATCAGTATAGGGACTATCTTCGGCATCTATAAAAGGCCGGACTGTGCGCCTGAAACAGAACCCCTTTTAGGTGATATCCTCCAGCCCGGCATGAAACAGGTTGCAGCAGGTTATTTCATTTACGGTTCAAGCACTGTAATGATATACACCACCGGAAATGGATCAGGTGTCCACGGTTTTACTCTCTATCCAAGCGTTGGAGAATTCCTCCTTTCGCACGAAGATATCAAAATCCCGGAAAGGGGAAAAATTTACAGCGTCAATGAAGGAAACTATACATACTGGGATGAGAAAACCCGTGCAATGGTAGATTATTTCAAGACAAAAGATGCAGATACGGGTAGGCCTTATACTTCGAGGTATGTGGGGAGTCTTGTGGCCGATTTTCACAGGAATCTTTTAAAGGGCGGCATTTTTATGTATCCTGCCGACAAGAAAGACCCAAAAAAACCGTCAGGTAAATTGAGGTTGATGGTAGAGGCAAATCCGCTTGCATTTGTCGTCAGGGAGGCAGGTGGCTATGCAAGTGACGGCAATGGACCTATCCTCGAAATTGATCCAAAAGAATTACACCAGAGAACACCGCTTTACATCGGAAGCAAAAAGGATGTGGAATTAGCTGAGGCCTTTATCAGCGGTAAAAAAAATGAGCTGTGTGCTTAGGTATTTCACAGCGGAGTTCATACCCTGATGAACTGTTTCACCGTTCATGGCCTAACATTTCAACAAAAGTCTCGATGCGAAGAGCTGTCCGGCTGTCGATCCTGCCCGGACGGTCTCCTTCAAGGGTCAGAAGAGGTATGGGGAGGTTTTCTCTCAGGATAATATCATAGAGTTGCCTGTAACAAAAGGTCTGAGTATAGTGAACCAGTCCATTTAGACGCCGTTCACGTATGGCCTGTTCAATATCTTTCAGCCTTCCGTTGATATCGTATGGGTAGGTATATTCGAGGTATTTTTCTACCATATCCTTCTGCCCTGATGGCATGCTGAACTGCCTTTGCACCTCATTAAAAACCACCCTTGCGCCAACAGATTCGATAAACTCATAAAAACCGGAAAAAACAGGGGGGACACCAAGGTATCCAAAACGAAGCCCATCTTTTTTTGGCTTTCTCTTCTCAACCGAGAGCAGAAAACGATCCAGTTCAATTTCAAACCTGTCAGGATTGCCGTTAAAATCTGAACTCCTGACCAGAAAAAGGTGGTTCTCAAGCCCTGTGACTACATTTTCATGGTATGTGAGTTCATCCAGCCTTTTCAACCTGGATCTTATCCTGTCCAGTTTCAATGTAACCCTTGATATTTCGGTCCAGGTAGTCGCAAGCCTCTTCCTGAGTTTTTCCATCTGTCCCATCAGGGCATCTCTGTCCCGATTCAACGGGTACTCAAATGGGATTATCTCCACACCACTCCGTGCAAGAATTTCGGCAAGGGCGATTGTATTACTGCAATCCCCACCGGTCACAGCAACCACCTGTTTTATTCCATGGTTGAGCACCGTGGAGTATATCCCCTTGATCCAGGCGCAGATATTAGGTGAAAAACCGGCATTCTCTGCCTGGCTGACAAGTTTAGATGGTCGATTTGAAGTAATGAAAAGATTATTGAGGTCAACAGGCCTTCTGCCTGCTGCATAGATGATTTCCACCGGAACAGTTGCTGTGATCCCGATCAAGATCCTGAGGCCTTTACAAAGTGGAACCTCATTTCGGGAAGTTCCAGACAGGTCAATTTATTGCCATACACGGCTCCGGTATCCAGACCGATTTTATTGTCCATTACAACTGGTTCAGGAAAAGGTGTATGACCGAAGATCACCCTTTTTTTGAAAGGAAAATCTGAGTCAATAAATGCCCCTCTGATCCAGATCATATCTTCAACGGACTGCTTATCTATTTCAAGACCGGGCCTTAAGCCGGCATGAACTACATAGTAATTTTCAAGTTCTATAAATGGTTTCAGGGAGTTAAAAAATGCAATATGATCCGGAGGCAGAAAAAAGCTCTGTCCTTCGGGCATCTCCTTTTGATAACTTAGAATGGTTTGTCCACCACCGTTTACAAGAAATAACCCGGTTTCCCTGTCTGAAAGATAATCCAGAAACATTGCCTCATGATTTCCCATAAGACATTCAGCATGAGATGAACTTCCGCGAAGCTCCAGGATATAATCCACTACTCCCTTGGAATTTGGCCCTCTGTCGATGTAATCACCTAAAAAAATAAGCATATCCTTTTCGGGCCGCCAGTCAATTTTATCCATAAGCCTTTTCAGCATATCTAAGCAACCATGGATATCTCCAATAATGAATGTTCTTGCTTTCTCCATACAAACCAAAAATTAATTGTAAACGTTTACTATGAGGCTGCCCGAGAATGCCCTTTTTCCCTAACTCTGTGTTATGCTCAAAAAATTATCCTCGAAATATCCACTATATGCCTGCGGTAATTTTTTGAGCAAGCCTTGATTTTGGAAAAAGTTGCTATTCCCGGACAGCTTCCTAACACCCATCTGCACACGTTCAGAGCAAATAAGACAGGGATTGGTTCTGATGACTCGCTCTGATCATGCACATCCGGGTACTGGTAAACGCTTACATGTCTGGGGTTTCCGTAAGTTCTTGCCCCTGTTGAACGGCTGCAATTAATCTTGTCCTCTTTCTTGAATCAAGGCGGGTAAGACCGGCATCTTTCGCTGCATTAACTGCGTCACCGTATTCTTTAGAGGTCAACCTGCGTTTTATAAAATCATCTTTATCCGCTTTTCCGCATGGTCGGTACTGGTCCATCACATTTACATAAGTGTTTGTCGAGATATCTTTTGCAAGAAATTTCATAATGTTAACTGTTCCTGCCACATTATTCGGCATAACAAGATGTCTGACAAGAAGCCCCCTGACTGCAATTCCATCATCAATCACCAAATCACCAACCTGCCGATGCATTTCTTTAATGGCTTCTATTGCTGCCTGCCTGTAATCCGGGGCCTTACAGTATCTTTTTGCCCATTCAGCATCCCAAAACTTGAAATCAGGCATATATATATCAAATATACCATCTAATAACTCAAGAGTCTCCTTGCTGTCATAACCACTGGAGTTATAAATGAGTGGCAATCTTAACCCCTTTTTAACGGCAGGGATAAGGGCTTCAAGTATCTGGGGAACCACGTGGGTGGGGGTCACGAAATTTATATTGTGACAGCCCTTCACAGATAATTGAATCATCATGTCAGCCATCTGTTCGGGTCTAACCTCTATGCCTTCTCCAAAGTGGCTGATCTCGTAATTCTGACAAAATGAACAGAGGAGATTACAGGAACTGATAAAAACCGTGCCTGATCCAAACCTGCCCACAAGAGGGGCTTCTTCTCCAAAATGGGCATTAAAACCAGCGGCTTTTGCATTTCTTCCCGTCCCGCAAACGCCGGTTTCTCCTTCGAGCCTGTTAACCCCGCATTTTCGAGGACAAAGATGGCAGGATTCCAGAAGACTTAATGCCTTCTCAACCCGTTTTGAAAGTTCATTCTCTTCGAATAGTTTTAAATAAGAGGGCCTCGCCATAACATCTTGGAAACTCAATATATTTAAAGATAATATTTTCCGGGACACGGATTTTCACAGATATGTGCCGATATAGTCAGGAGTTATCAATCTGTCTCAATCTGTGTTTATCCTGATGGACAAGGACGAAATAATATCCCCAAACAGGCGCATGGATTCAGAACGGGCAAAGATGGCCTGAAGCTGTGATGCATAGTTGGGGAATTTAATTTGTCCTTGTTCCTAAGTATTGCGAAAAACAGTCATTCCCGGACAAAATCTAATCCCGACCCTGCCCAAGGATCCTTAAAAGCATTAAAAAAAGATTGATAAAATCAAGATACAGGGTAAGCGCACCCAAAATGGCCCCCTTTCTAATAACGGATCCGTCCATGCCCGCAGGTTGTGTGAAAGCCATGTTTTTCAGTTTCTGGGTATCATATGCGGTTAATCCCACAAAGATAAAGACACCAACATAGCTGATCATCATACTCAGGATGCTACTCCCGATAAACATATTAATCAGAGAGGCAATTATAATCCCAATCAGGCCCATAAATAAAAAACTACCGAATGATGTCAGATCTTTTTTTGTGGCCCAGCCATAAATACTACAGGCAATAAATGTACCGGCACAAACAAAAAATGTGCTTATAATAGAGGTACCTGTATAGATCAGGAAAATACCGGAGAGAGTAATCCCGTTTAACGCTGCATATATCACAAACAGAGATGTAGCTGTCCCGGCGCTGATTTTATTGATCTGAGAGCTGACGTAAAAGACCAGGCCTAGTTCTGCCAGGACAAGAACAAAGAAGATGGCGGAATTACCAAAGACCATACGTCTCATGGTCTCGTTACCTGAAACATAGAAAGCGATAAATCCTGTCAGGGCAAGTCCTGTTCCCATCCAATTGTAGACGCTTCGGATAAAATTATTTACCTGTATCTCAGCCCTTGGCCTTGCGACGTATGTTCTTTCCATACAATAACCTCCATAATTAAAGAATCTCATTGAAAGATTGAGTACGCATTTCTGAAAAGTGCCTGAATGAAAAATCTTCGTTTTCTTTCGGGCGCTAAATAATTACTTATCTATTTGTCATTATTATAATTGTTTTAAAAAAAACTTCAAGTCTGTTCAACCAATTATTATAACCGGTTATGCGTTTAAAGGTTCAGGGTTCAGGACAAAGAAGGCATTGAAAACCTGAAATCCTTGTCTCTTATTTTCCCGGGCAATTGCCAATTTGGGTGCATCCGTGAATAAAATTGTTGGAAGAGAACGAGCAAAGTCAGCCTGAACCTGTGAGCGGTTACAAATAAACCTGTCTGTGTTTATCTGTATTTGTCTGTGTGCATCTATGTTCCAATGTTGCTTCAAAAGTGTCAAAGGACAAATGAAGGATGCTGAATGCCGATCCCTCTTATAATTTTGTTGCATTTTTCAGACCAGGAGTTAATATCTCTTCATGGAAAAAGATAAACTTTTTATCGTAATGGTAGGTCTTCCTGCAAGAGGAAAATCAACAATTGCTGCAAAAATGAAGGAAAACCTCGGTAAGGATGGTATTAAAGCCCGTATTTTCAATAATGGGGAACTTAGAAGGAGGTTATTAAAGAAAAACACCTCCTATCCTGAATTTTACGATCCTGGCAACAGAGAAGGTGCTGCAATCAGGGAAAAAATAGCCCTTATGAATTTCCGGCGGGCCAGGGATTATCTGAGCAGGAAAGGGCAGGCCGCCATACTTGATGCCACTAACTGTAGCTTTGCAAGAAGAGACATGATTATCAGTATGCTCGGAGATCACAAGCTCTTTTTCATCGAATGCATAAATGATGATCAGGAGATCCTGAAAGCCAGCATATTAAGAAAGGTCGCCCTCCCTGAATTCAGGCATTTGAAAAAAGAGGATGCAGTTCACGGCTTTGAAAGGCGTATCTGTTATTATAAGAACATTTATAAGCCACTTAAAGATGAGAGGAATTTCGTCAAGCTGGATTCTCTAAATAATCAGATTATAGAGGAAGAAATAGTAGATACTATCCCCTTTTATGACCGGATCAGGGATTTTCTCGTGACGGACTGCGTGAAAAATCTGTTTCTGATTAGGCATGGAGAGACCCACTTTAATCTGGAAAACAGAATAGGTGGCGACTCCTGTTTGACTCCAAAGGGAATTGCACAGGCTGAATCCCTGGCAAGGTATTTCAAGAAAAAGACCATCCCCATTATTTTTACCAGCAAAAAGAAACGTGCCTTACAGACTGCCGAACCTATCAGGAATCTCCAAAAAGACTGTGAGATAATAACTTTCGATGAATTTAACGAAATAGATAGCGGCGTTTGTGAATCTATGAGTTACGAAGAGATACGACAAAAAATGCCCAACGTTCATTCAGCAAGAAAAAAGAATAAATATCACTACATCTACCCGGAGGGGGAAGGCTATATCTCAATGAAGGAGAGAATAGACAGAGGAGTGAAAAAGGCCATTTACCTGAGCAACAATTCCAATAATATCATGATCATAGGCCACAGAGCCGTTAACCGGATGATCCTTTCGCACTTTCTCTTTCGGCGGATGGAGGATGTTCCTTATATTTATATCCCACAGGATAGATTTTACCATATTATAGCTACCCAGGATAAAAAACTTTTCCAGTCGAAGAGATATGATAATACATAGTGCCCATCCATAAATGGCTATTTCGGAGTCCCGCGGGCTCGCTTACCTGCCCGATATCTGCGTTGCGCTAAAATTTTAATCCTCGAAATACTCAATGTTTTCCTGTGGTTAAAATTTTAGAGCGCCTTGATCCCGAACAAACCTGACCTAAATCTGTGCGCCTGCCCGGGGATGTTGTTTCGTCCTCGTCCCTAAGCAGCCGTTCAGGGTGGCAATTCCTTTAACGTTTTGGAAATTCTGTAGGTATATGAATTAACGATAACTTTAATTGCAATTTCCATTTGTGTCATTATCATGAAATAATAGAATAATGAAATAATGCTCAAAACCGATATTCCATCAATCCAGTATCCCGATTGTGAGTGAATGAAATTCAGGGAACTTGCAGAAAATAATCTACGCATCCTGTTTGCCCTTTTGCCCGTCTTCTACGTTGCGGTAACAGTTGTATAATTCACTATGCAGCTGTTACCACGCCTTGAAGACGATCAAAAATTCTGCGCGATATGCGTAGATTATTCCTTTCCAGTTCCTTAAGTTCCCGCCCTGCCCACACAAAAATATGAAAAGCCATGTTTTAAAACTGTTTCAGGGTCATAAACATTTCGTAAATCAATGAAAATATGCCGGCTCATGATGCCCTTAAGCTGGTTCAGATCAAGCGCCCTGTATTCGTTCCATTCCGTCATAATAACAACAGCATCGGCATTCCTGCAGGCTTCATAGGAGCTGTCAAAGTACTGCAATTCCGGCATCAACTCTTTTGCAGATGGCATTCCCGCCGGGTCGTGGCAATTTACGATTGCCCCCTTTTCAACAAGTGCAGGCAGGACGGTCAGTGAAGGTGAATCTCTCAAATCATCTGTTTCAGGCTTAAATGTCAAACCAAGAACAGCAATTATCTTGCCGGCCTCGTTTCCGCCAAGCGCATTGCGAATTTTCCATATCATCCGGGCCTTTTGCGCTGCATTGACCTCTACTACAGTCTCTATGATTCGAACAGGCGATCCATTTTCCTGGGCAACGCGAATCAGGGCAAGCGTATCTTTTGGAAAGCAGGAGCCGCCATAACCGGGTCCCGGATGCAGAAATTTTTTGCCGATCCGGCCGTCCAGTCCGATACCTTTTGCGAGGTCCAGGATATCACCTCCAACCGCTTCACACAGGTTGGACATCTCATTGATAAAGCTTATTTTGGTTGCCAAAAAGGCGTTGCTTGCGTATTTAATCAGCTCTGCCGTTTCAAACCCTGTTATCACCATGGGGGTTTCAAGGAGGTAAAGGGGGTTATATACCTTTTTTAACATCTCCTCAGCTCGTTCGCTGTCCACACCTATCACCACGCGGTCCGGACGCATAAAATCGGATATTGCAGCCCCCTCACGGAGAAACTCGGGATTTGATGCCACATCAAAATCCGCATCAGGGTTTAGCTCGGCAATTATCCGCCTCACCTGGGACGCCGTTCCCACAGGAACCGTGCTTTTATCCACTACCACTGTATATCCTTTAAGGCAGGGGGCTATCTCTTTTGCTGCCTGATAGACATAAGAAAGGTCGGCATATCCGTTTCCCCTTCTTGATGAAGGCGTGCCGACTGCAATAAATATGACATCTCCATTACCTGCTGCCTCCTCAAGTTCTGTGGTGAAAAACAACCTGCCCTGAGAAACATTCTTTTTTACAATATCCGACAGGCCAGGTTCGTAAATTGGGATAATGCATTCTTTCAAAGACGCGACCTTTTCTTGATCTTTATCCACGCAGACGCAATTATGACCGAATTCCGAAAAACAGGCGCCTGATACCAGACCCACATATCCGGTTCCAATAATAACAATTTTCATAAAATGCTCCGTTTTTATGTTGTTAAAAATTTCAAATTGATTAGACTGTACCAGCAGTGTAACCGTTTACGGGTTCAGAATTCAAGGTTAAAGGGTAATAGTTCATGTATTCAAAGGCGCTTTGGGCTCGCGTAAAAATAACTTAACATTTTGGCATCTCATCTTCAGGTCATTTTCAGCAGATTCTAAAAAGCAAAAACCTTGAAATAGGCCATTATTACTGCGCCTTTTGTTCTTCAAAATCTACCGAACCTAACCTGAATCTGAGCGCCAATTCTGTAAAGTTATTTTTGCACGAACTCTTACCTCAACTTGTCAAGCTGATCCCCTTGATTTTTAGGTCGGTCAGGATTGAATTTGACCTTCTTGAGTTGACTGAAAGACTTCAGAAGAATAGGAGGGTTATCCAATATGGAGTATAAAACAATAATTGTTGAAAAAAAGGAGAAAACAGCAAAGGTCACATTAAATCTTCCGGACAGCTTTAATGCTCTTGATCTTGTTATGAGGGAGGAGCTTAAAGATGCTTTTACCGGTTTCTCGCTTGATCAGGATATCAAAGTGGTAATTATTACAGGCGCGGGCAAGGCTTTTTGCGCGGGAGGAGATGTAACCACCATGAAAGGGGTCACGGCGCCTGCTGCAAGAATTCGGCTTAAGAATGTACAAAAACTGATCTGGCTGATGAGAAATCTTGAGAAACCTGTTATTGCCGCTGTAAACGGTTTTGCAACCGGCGCCGGATTGCACATTGCACTTGCCTGCGATCTTATCATTGCCTCTGAAAATGCAAAATTCAGAGAATCATTCATGATGATAGGTCTCATTCCGGACATGGGCGGGTTTTATTCCCTGCCGTTGAGGGTCGGTGTTGCAAAGGCCAAGGAATTGATGTTTACAGGCAGGCTGTTTGATGCACGTGAGGCCGAGTCTATCGGGCTTGTAAATAAGGTAGTTCCACACTCCGGGCTGGAAAAAGAGGTAACGGATTTAGCTGAGACACTGGCTCAAGGACCCAGCAATGTATTTGCTATGATAAAGAGCGCATTAAATCTCTGGCCGATGAATTTTGAGGCATCACTTGAGTTGGAGGCAAATCTGCAGTCCGTTGCCTTTGCAACGAAGGACTTTGACGAGGGAAGACGTGCATTCTTAGAAAAAAGAAAGCCTGAATTTACCGGAGAATAAAAAATATGGATAAGGGACGAGGACGAAATAATATCCTCAACTATGCATCACAGCTTCAGGCCATCTTTGTCCTCGTTCCTGGTTGCCAATTTGGCGCCAAATTTCGGATTATATCCGCCAAAAATGACCCTTTTCCTGTAAATTGGCTTTCTAAATGCCATCCAGAGATAAGAATGGAATCCTGAACCTTTGAGCCTGGAAACGGTTACAAAACCTGTTAAAACGCCCTGATTTACCTGAATTATCTCCTTCTTCCTGAACCTCTTCCCATACTACTACCTTTTCGCCTTCCCATGCCCATACCTTTGCCCTTGCATCGGGAAAATTCTCTGCCTCTTTCTCTTGTGCTGACTCTGCCCTGAAAAAAGTCCCGGCCTGAATTATGAGAGGAGAGATCTTGTTTGGTCTGCAACTGAGTTCCCAGATTATCGACTGTCCGGCAAAAAGCCTTGTACAGGGATGAGCATATATTCAAAAATTTGTGCGTGCCGGTTTCAAAAGCGACCTCCACCTTATCCGTCGGCTCAGGCTCATATTGAGATTTGTAATATGAGTCATTTGGCTTAAACTCAGGCTCAGGATCTACTCTGACTTCGTGAGTTGCATGGGAGTTTTCTTTTTTAACAGGTTCAACTTTCTGTTTTAACACCAGGAATGAATTTACAGTTTCATATGCTACATTAATGTCTTTCAATTTATTCTCTGCTTTTTGCCTGAGCCTGGGATTATTAGAGTACTTGTCCGGATGCCAAATAGTAACAAGGTCTTTATAAGCCTCTTTTATCTCCCTGGACGTTGTATCAGGCGTAACTTCAAGTATTTCAAAACATTGCTTGATGTCCATCATGATCTTTCCTGTGTATATTTTGTTTATTTTGCAGGGAAAATCCCTGCTCTTTTTATAGATAGATTCTTGATTTAAAGGATAACATATACAGTATTGTAATGCAAAGACCTTTATGGAGCCTGGTTTTTGTGCGAATACTAAGTTATTGAAAGTGAAAGAGAAACTATCAATTGCTCAAATGAGCTACTGATTTACCAATGGATGTTCTTATAATTATCGTTTCCCTTGTTGAATATATTCTTTACGTTTATCCCGATTTCTGGCATAATCCTGCATTCTGAACCCTTTAACGTATATGAAAATCTTATCAATGCAGGCAGTCAAATCTTTGAAAGTCCCAATTGCCGATTAGTGCTTATAGCAAGATGGAAAAATGATTGCTATTTACGCCAGTATTCAGGTGTAAACAGGACGATTACCGTATAGATCTCCAACCGTCCGAGGAGCATGCAAAAGCTCAAGACCCATTTTCCGGCCGGAGGGATATCAAAGTAGTTTTTTACCGGCCCAACAATACCCAATCCCGGGCCTATATTGCCGATTGATGCTGCTACAGATGTAACCGATGAGATAAAATCAAGCCCCAATGAGGCCATAATCAGGGTGGCAACAACAAAAAGGCCAATGTACAGGATGAAAAAGCCCCAGATACTGTTCAGTATCTCCGGGGGTACCGGCCTTCCTCCAAGTTTGACCGTGGTAATGGCATGGGGATGAATTATACGAAAGATCTCCTGGTAACCATGCCTGATCAGCAGCATGATGCGCATTGTCTTCATACCGCCACCGGTAGATCCCGCCATGGCGCCTATAAACATACAGCACAGGAGTATTAACCGGGACAGGGCCGGCCATTTTTCATAATCAGCGGTTACGAAACCGGTGGTGGTGATGATGGAACTTACCTGGAATGCTGCATAACGAAAGGCCTTTAAAAAGGAACCATATATAGGTCCATATATATTTACAGTAATGATTATAGTGAATACTCCCACCAGAATGAGGAAGAAACGGCATTCAGGATCCTTTCCAAATATCTTTATATCACCTCTGAGCATTTTGTAATGGAGCGAAAAATTTATCCCGGCAAGGAGCATAAAAATAATAATTATATAATCAAAATATGGACTGTTGTAATGGTTTAGGCTCGCATTCTTTGTAGAAAAACCGCCTGTCGGCATAGTGCAAAAAGCATGACAGATTGCATCAAAGAGCGGCATGCCACCAAAAAAGAGCAAAATGATCTGCGCAAAGGTGATGAGAAGATAGACTTTCCACAAGGTTTTTGCAGTCTCAGATATCCTTGGCTTTAGTTTATCCATAACAGGGCTTGGGATCTCTGCCCTGTACAACTGCATACCCCCAACTCCTAAAAAAGGGAGGATTGCAATGGAAAGCACAATGATCCCCATGCCGCCGAACCATTGTGTCTGACTCCTCCATAAGAGAATGCCCTCCGGCAGGCTCTCGATTCTAAAGAGCATTGAGGCGCCTGTGGTTGTAAAACCGGATATAGATTCAAAATAGGCGTCTGTAAAATGTGGAATAGCTCCTGAAAAGAGGTAAGGGAGGGCGCCGAACAGGCCAGCCAGGATCCATCCGAACGTAACAATAATGATACCGTCACGGTGGCTCAGATGCACATCTTCAGATTTTATTGACTTGATGAATAAAAAGAGGATGAGACCAAAGACGGTTGTGATGAGTGTGGAAATTAATAGTTCAATTGTACAGCCATCCTGGTGTATGATGGAAGCCAGAACAGGGGCTCCCATGGAGATGCCTAAGAAGAAAATGAGTATCGCAATAAACCGCGTTATGATCAGGAAGTGCATTAAAAATATTCCAGTTTAACTGTAAGCAGTTTTTCAATCTTGGAAACTACCTGTTGAAGTGCGAATATAATCAGGTGATCTTTCGGTCTGACAATACTGTTCCCTCTCGGGATAATAATCTGTTCACCGCGGACAATCGCACCCACAATCGCACCTTTTGGGAACTTTATCTCTGACAGGGGCATGTTTACGATTGCGGACGTTTCAAGGGCCTCGGCCTCAATTGCTTCTGCATGTTCTCCTTTAAGCGGGGCCACAGAAACAATCTTGCCGCGCCTGATATACTGGAGAATTGCCCTGATCGCCGAGAGCCTGGGACTGACAACGGTATCAATCCCGATAGCGGAAACAATTGGAATGTAACTTAATTTACTGATTCGTGTGACGGTTCTCTTTGCCCCAAGCCCTTTTGCAAGGAGCGAAATAAGGACGTTGCTTTCTTCATCCCCGGTAATGGTAACGAGAAGGTCGACATCTTTGATGTTTTCTTCTTCGAGCAGGTCTCTGTCTGTGCCATCGCCATTTATCACGATAACCCTTTTCAGCTTTTCAGCGAGCCTGTGACACCTTTCGGCATCCTTATCGATAATTTTTGCGCCGATCCTTGTATGATCAAGGGCTATGGCCAGGGCCTCCCCTGTTTGTCCGGCGCCTACAATCATGACTCTCCTTAAGTTTTCTTCCTTAATATTAAAAATCTCAAGGACATGACCCAGCTTATCTCTGCTCACAACAAAATAGACCAGATCATCTTCTTTAATGATATCCTTGCCGCGGGGGATTACAACATTATTTCCTCGGATGATCGCTCCCACGAGAAGTTGTTCTTTTACATTTTTCAGGGAAGAAAGAGAGCTGTTTATTAATGGGGAACCGCTTGTTACAGTAAAACCGATAAGCTTTATTCGTCCACCTACAAAGTTAATAACGTCGGATGCGCCGGGGATTTCCATCAGATGTCGGATTGAATCCACCATTAGGGATTGGGGGTTTATGATATGATCAATGCCGAGTATTTCACGGCTGAAGAATTCAGTATCTTCGAGGTATTCATTGTTCTTCAAACGTGCGATTTTGTACATATAGGGATTAAGCTTCTTTGACAACAGACAGGAGATCAAATTAACTTCATCACTGTCTGCGGCCGCAACAAGCATGTCTGCTTCTTTGATTCCCGCATCTTTCAGTAGCCGGGGGCTTGTGCCGGAACCTAGGAGCGTTTGCACATCAAGATTTTCGTTAATGCGCTTTATTTTTTGAGAGTTCTTATCAATAAGCACAACATCTTGATTTTCCACGGAAAGTTTTTGGGCGATATGAAAACCAACTTCGCCCGCGCCCACAATGATTATCTTCACAGGTAGACTCCTCCGGGACATGTATGGAACAGGTTATAATTTTTGTAACCGTTCGCGGGTTTAAAGGTAGAAGGTTAACAGCTCAATATTCAGGTTAATAATTTATGGATTCCAGGGCATCCTTCAATAAGTTTAAAAAGTGGTTTAGGGACGAGGACGAAATAACATCCCCAGGTAGGCGCACTGTTGGGGAAGTTAATTTGTCCTCGTTCCTTACAGTTAAAACGTTTCTCGTTTCCACGCTCCAGCGTGGGAATGTATACCATACGGGTTTTTACTCTGAAGAATGGGAACCAGACGAAAAACAACATCTACAAAGCGTAAATCAGGTTTGAAGGATGTCCGAATTTCTAATTTCAACGTTCCATGAACGTTGAAATTAGAAAAAACGTAACTGTTCACCAGGAGCGCAAACGTACGAAAAAAGGGCATCCTTCATTTTGAGGTAAAAGCAGTTGACACTTTTATTGGAACTAAAAATTGTAAATTGCAGAAGAGGCTTATAGCCTCTTAAATCAACGGCAGGATGCCTCTGCCACTTTTCTGCCAAGTGTAAAGTAAAAATGAAGGATGCCGAAAAAAGCAGTCACATAATATTTCGGCAGTATTTCATGGATCTGTTTCTAATAAATAAGCATGATAAAAAAGTCAATAATAATGCTCTGATGTGCATATTTGTAAACAGATAAGGATGGAAGTTATAATTTATCATATAAGAGGGCATTCATTTTTTCCGGTTACTGAATGTTTACCCGGCGGCTATTTTATATGGACAACAAAAGGTCATGATGATATAAAAACCAGCATTAATGAGCTATTACCAAATTAGATTATAATAATAAAGGATCCGGATTATTTGTAGTATAATGACTGAAAGTAACGGGCTTATATATCAGGGAAAATTTCTTGAAAATTATGTTGACAGGTTTTCAGGGACCAGAGTCCTTGTAATAGGCGATATTATCATGGATGAATATGTCTGGGGAGATGTTTCACGCATATCTCCTGAAGCCCCTGTGCCTGTTGTAGAAGTAAAGCGTAAGACACAAATGCTTGGCGGCGCCGCGAACGTAATCCGCAATATCGCAACCCTTGGGGCAATGCCCCTCCTTTGCGGTGTGATAGGGGATGATTTTACGGGCAAGGAAATCTTTAATAAAATAAAAGAGATGGGTCTGACGACGGAAGGTATGATCATAGAGCGGGGCAGACCTACAAGTATTAAAACAAGGGTTGTTGCGCACAGCCAGCAGATTGTCCGTTTTGACAGGGAGGTCAAGGCTACAATAAGGCCTGAAAGCATAAAAAAACTTATTCAGTTTATTAAGAAAAATCTTGACAGGCTCAATGCCGTCGTGGTTTCCGATTACGGTAAGGGAGTTATTTCAGGTTTACTGATGTCAGGTTTGAAGGAACTGGTTAAGGGGTCTTCCATCAAAATAGCCGTTGACCCAAAGGTGGGCAATTTTGAATATTACCATGAGGTAAATGTTGTCACCCCCAATCACCATGAAGCAGGCGCCTTTTGTCATATTGATATTGTTGATGATAAAACCCTTGTCAAGGCAGGCAGGCAGATGCTTGAAACCCTCAATTGCCGCTCAGTACTTATAACAAGAGGAAGAAACGGGATGACCCTCTTTGAAAATGGCGGAGAGATAACCCATATCCCTACTGTTGCAAAAAAAGTCTTTGATGTGACAGGCGCCGGTGATACTGTGATTGGAACTTTTTCCCTTGGGGTAGCGGCTGGACTTGACCTTAAATCTGCCGCAGTATTATCTAATTTTGCAGCAGGCATTGTGGTGGGCGAGGTTGGGACTTCAACCGTGATAGCCGAGGACCTGAAAAAAGTTATTAGCGGGTCGAACCTTGTCGATATAGGAATAAGATATGAGCCGTCCGCATGAACCTGACCATGTAAAGTTGATATTAAGCCTTTTTTCGCCTGAGAGGGCACTTATACAAATGGCTCTCAGCGAACTTTCAGATCTGTATGGCAGAGTTGACCGGCAGAGCCCTGAACTTTTGTTTGATCGTACAAAGTATTATAAAAAGGAAATGGGCTGGCCCCTGTACCGCCGCTTTATATCTTTTGAAGAGCTGGTCCCGCCGGACTGTCTTGCGGAGATAAAGCTTATAACCAATCAGGTTGAACGGAGGTATCTTAAAGACGATAACAGGCTGATAAATATAGACCCCGGTTTTATATCTCCTGAAAGGCTGATCCTTGCCACAGGAAAAAATTATATTCACAGGATATATTTATCAAAAGGTATTTATGCAGATCTTACTCTGATATTTGAGAGAGGAAGTTTTGTACCCTTGAAATGGACGTACAGGGATTATGCAGATCCGGAGATTATTGAATTTTTTAATGGAATAAGAGAAGGCTACATGAAACAGAGAAAGAGGTATGAGATTATATGATAAAAAGCATGACGGCCTACGGCAGGGGTGAACACCGGGATGGGGACATCCTGTTTACAGTTGAGTTAAAGTCTCTGAACAACCGTTATCGGGATATTGTTTTACGAGTTCCCAAAAACTTCCAGTTCCTTGAAGAGGAGATCAGGGCGAGTGTTTCATCCAGGATAAGAAGAGGGCGTGTAGAAGTCCTGATTCAAAAGGAGACCACTGGAGGAGAGTGTCCATATAATCCTGAATTGAATCTGCCTCTTGCAGGGTCCTATTTCAAAATATTTAATCAGCTTAAGGAAAAATTTGGTCTTGAACAGGAGATCCGGATAGAGACCCTTTGTCAGATGAGGGATGTTATCCTTTTTAAGCCTGAAGAAATAGATCAGGAAAAGATCAGGCTTGGATTTAGAGAGGTCATGGGGGCAGCCCTTGATTCCTTAGATATGATGAGGTCAAGGGAGGGAGATGCGATAGAAGCCGATCTCACGAAAAGACTCAATCTGCTGGAGCAGTATGTTAATGAGATCGAGGAACAGACCTCCGGTTTAGTTGAAGAATATATGACAAGGCTGAAGGATAACATCAATCGTATGTTAAAGGATGTGGCCATAGATGAGAGCAGGATCGTACAGGAAGCAGCCTTGTTTGCCGAAAAATCGGATATTACAGAGGAAATAGTTCGTATCAGGAGTCACTTAAATCAGTTTCGCAGGTACCTTTCTCTCGATGATTCGCTTGGGAGAAGGCTTGATTTTTTGATTCAGGAAATAAACAGAGAAGTGAATACCCTTGGTTCAAAGACCTCCGATTCTTCTATCTCCATTATTGTCGTGGAGATGAAGGCGGAACTGGAAAAACTGCGGGAACAGATTCAGAATGTGGAATAAAAGGAGAATGATTCATGAGTCCAAAGCTTGTCAGTGTAGGTTTCGGAAATTCTGTTGTTTCCAGGCGGGTTATTGCTATTATTTCTCCAAATGCCGCTCCTATAAAGCGACTGCGGGATGAGGCCCGTGAGGATAGGAGGCTGATAGATGCCACTCAGGGGAGACGAACCAGATCAGTAATAATCACTGATAGTAATCATGTGATATTATCGGCAATACAGTCTGAAACAATTGCTCAAAGATTCAGCCCGGAAGGTACATTCAGCAAGGAAGATTTCGTGGAATAGGTATGTCAGGGCAGCTTTTTGTGATTTCAGGAGCCTCAGGAGCGGGCAAATCGACTATTGTCAAGGCCTTAATCGACAGGATAAAGGGTATTGGATATTCTATTTCCCACACAAGCCGTAAGCCTCGTGATTCGGAAAAGGATGGCGTTGATTATCACTTTGTGGATACAGAGAGATTCAAAACCATGATAAAGTCAGGGGAATTTCTGGAGTGGGCACAAGTTTATCAGGCTTTTTACGGCACCTCTTATTCAACGCTTGACGAACAAAGAAAAAAGGGTCTTGATGTTATACTGGACGTAGATTCACAGGGAGCCGGAAATATCAGGGAACAGCTCGAAAATACGGTTCTTATCTATGTGCTCCCTCCGTCTCTTGAAGCGCTCGAAAAAAGGCTGAGGCACCGTGGGATGGATGATGAAAATGTCATAAAAACAAGAATGGAGACAGCTGTTGATGAGATCGAAATGTGTGTCAAGTATGATTATATTATCATAAATGATGATCTTGAGGAGGCAATAGAGAAAACGCAGGCAATTATTATATCCGAAAGATGCCGTCTCTCCCGTCAGTCAGCAAAGCTCAAAGAGCTTTTTAATATTTCGTTAGGGACGAGGACGAAATAACATCCTCAAGCAGGCGCACAGATTTAGGACAGGTTTGTTCGATCTAAAAGCACAAAAGTTCGTCCTGTGCAGTTAGTTTTTAGCCATTAGCGGTCAGCTTTTTGACTTATTGATTAAATTCGGGTGCAATACAAAAAAAGGACATTTTTCAGATAAAGGATTCTTTTCGTTTAATATGCAGATTTAATGTCGAATGTAGAACGATGAATTCCGGGCATCCTTCATTTTGAGGTAAAAGTAGTTGACATTTTTATTGGAACTAAAAATTGTAAATTACAGAAGAGGCTTATTGCTTCTTAAATCAACGGCAGGATGCCGCTGCCATTTTTCTGCCGGGTATAAGGTAAAAATGAAGGATGCCCAGGAATTATATAGTGAGGATAATGGTTGAGGCGTTTC
>JAGGXA010000082.1 GCA_021163285.1 Deltaproteobacteria bacterium
GAGTCAAACCAACGCCAGATGCAATTACCGGCCATTCTTTCAAAATAAAATCAATGAATGTTGCTTGATTCTTCAACGATACTCCCATCCCCATTATCTGGGCTAGCATCAAGGATGAGCTAACACAAAAGCCGCCTAATACTTTGAATTTACAGAAAATCGGCTCGGCTTTTGTGGTCAACTCAATCCTTTTGTTCGGTGATTATATCGGGGATCTTAAATTTTATGGATCAATTTTCCCATATTGGAATTTTATTTCTGTCTTTTCTGGCATTCTCCGCAACTTTTTTTGCGATTCGTTCCAAGGCTTGCAACCCTAACACTGCATATTTATTGTGTTTTTTCATTGTTAACTCTCCGAACGCTGCTTTTCAACAGGCGCGGCTTTTTGCGCTTCGCTGCAAAAGCTTTGTTAGGCTTCAAGTTCCGTTTTTCCTTAGCTCCTGGGCCAATACATAATTATACCCACACCAATCAAGGCTACGAAACCGCCTATAATGTCAAATTTATCAGGTGGTATTTTATCAACTTGCCATCCCCACAGGATGGAAAGGGCGATAAACACACCTCCGTATGCTGCATAAACACGACCAAAATTGGCCGGTTGCAATGTAGGAATTATACCGTAAATAACGAGAATAATTGCTCCGATGAAAGCGACCCACAAAGATTTGCCTTCACGCAACCAAAGCCAAATAAGATAACCGCCGCCAATTTCGCACAATCCAGCAAGTATAAAATAAAAAATCGATTTAGTTGTCGCGATTGCATCCATACAATTTTATCCTATGGGTATAATTGCGGCACTGACAAGCGCCGGGAGCCTTACAAGTAAGCATAGCTTGATTGAAAAGTCCGCGACGACCGGTCAAGCTCCTGGTTCCGGCGCAAGCGTCGGAACCAGGAGCTTGACGTAGTCAGCGCCGCGATTCCAGGCAGCGCAGCCGCCGAGAACGACATGGGTCACTTGCCTATCACAATAACGGGTAGGTTGCGGCTTTACACTTTCAATAACTTGCGGAGATACTCCTGTCTCTACAGGGGAAATACCAAATGGTAATAACAAACCATCTGATGGATTGAAATGCAAAACAGCTACAGCTATTCCGTCATAAATAATAGCCGCCTTAACTTCTACTTCACCTCTTGGGCCAACCATGTTCCAAAGGAAATCAGATGGTCGAAAACACCAAGCTAAACGCAGCATATGGAAATTCGTTACTACTTGATATTGTTGATATAACTTATTTTTTCATTCGTCTTGTACTCAAAAAATATCCGATTTACGTCGGGGGAATCGTCTGTAAATAATAATATACCGGTACCGCCTTGACCAAATATGCGAGGCATTGGGATACCAGGAGCACATCCATCTAAGAATACAGCTCCTGCCGTCCCGGCTAAGATGATTCTTGCTGAACTTCTCATGAGACCTCCTGTTTTTATTTTCACGTAAAACGTTCCGCATAACCGGCAGGTAAAAGCTGCGCCGCTTCGCTATGCAGCTTTTGCCAGCCCGAGTTGATGCGGTTATTAGCTGATATTTTTCTACTTCGGAATTTTGTTCAGCGAAATGCCCAGTGCCTTGGCCACCCCTTCGCCGTAGGTCGGGTCGGCCTTCAGGCAGTTGCCGATATGACGGATTTTGATCATCTCCGGCACATCGTCCATTGCACGGGCGGTGTTGCCGAACAGGGCCTCCTGTTGCTCCTTACTCATCAGGCGGAAGAGCTTTCCCGGCTGGGTATAGTAATCACTGTCATCCTCGCGGGCGTTCCAGTGGGCTGCTGCGCCGCTCAATGTCAGAGGCGGCTCGGAGAAATCAGGCTGTTCCTGCCACTCACCATAGCTGTTGGGCTCGTAACCAAGGGTTGAACCATAGTTGCCATCCACCCGCATCTGACCGTCGCGGTGATAGCTGTGAAAGGGGCAACGCGCTCTGTTTACCGGGATGAGGTGATGATTGACACCTAACCGGTAACGTTGGGTGTCACCATAGGAAAAAAGCCTGCCCTGAAGCATCTTATCGGGTGAAAAACCGATGCCCGGCACCACGCTGGCCGGATTGAAGGCCGACTGTTCGACCTCGGCAAAATAGTTTTCAGGGTTCTTGTTAAGCTCCATAACCCCCACCTCGATGAGTGGATAATCCTTTTTGTACCAGACCTTGGTCAAATCAAAAGGATTGTAGGGAAGCTTGGTAGCCTCTTCCTCGGTCATAATCTGAACAAACATGGTCCAGCGCGGAAAATCACCATTCTCGATACTGTAGTAGAGATCGCGTTGATTGCTTTCACGGCATTTACCGATTACCGCCTCAGCTTCCGCATCGGCGAGGTTTTTGATGCCCTGTTGGGTGCGAAAATGGAATTTGCACCAGTAACGCTCGTTTTTGGCGTTAATAAAGCTGAATGTATGGCTGCCGAATCCGTGCATATTGCGAAAGCTTGCCGGAATGCCGCGGTCACTCATAACCACGGTCACCTGATGCAATGCCTCGGGCTGGGAAGTCCAAAAATCCCAGTTGTTTTTAGCGCTGCGGAGGTTGGTGCGAGGGTCACGATGAACGACATGGTTAAGGTCCGGAAATTTAAGCGGGTCACGAAGAAAGAATACCGGCGTGTTATTGCCCACCAGATCCCAGTTACCTTCCTCGGTATAGAATTTAAGTGCAAAACCGCGGATATCACGTTCGGCGTCAGCAGCGCCGCGTTCTCCGGCCACGGTGGAAAAACGCGCGAACATTTCAGTTTTTTTGCCGATCTCGGAAAAGACCCTGGCGCGGGTATATTTGGTGATGTCGTGGGTTACGGTAAAGGCGCCATAAGCCCCGGAGCCTTTGGCGTGCATTCGCCGCTCGGGGATCACCTCCCTGTCAAAATGGGCCATTTTTTCCAGATACCAAACATCCTGCAGCAGTTGGGGGCCGCGGGGCCCGGCGGTCATTACGTTCTGGTTGTCCGGTACCGGAGCCCCGGCATTAGTGGTAAGTTTCTTCTTTTCATCGTTCATCATCGTTCTCCTTTTCGTTATTGTTTTCGTCCAGCTAACGACATAAGGTGCTTGCGGGGTTAGCAGCAACCAAACTTGGGTAACCTGTGAGTTTCCCTGCAAGGTTGAACTTCGGGCAAGTGAAACTACTTTGTTGGCAGATTGGCACATTGTTTCCGTTGAAAATTCCTGAACCAGTGTTGAAGGACATCCGCAAGCCAGTGTATCTTGCGTGGCCTCTACTTTTTTTTTGCAGCTCCAGATGTTTTTCAACTGCATCCACATCAAATTCATCAGCGTCCCGCTCGATTATCTTGAACGCCCCTTCCGGGCAGTCTCCAATACATGCGCCAAGTCCGTCACAGAGATTGTCTGAAATGACTTTAGCCTTGCCGTCAATAATTTTAATGGCACCCTCGGCACATGCTATAACACACTGACCACATCCATCACAAAGTTCTTAATCAATTTCGATTATTTTTCTTTTCACTTTCATACAGACACCTCTTGATAACCTTTTTGTGGGGGGGGTTATCTCATTTTATTTAGGTTTTCACTTCAATAAAATTTCCCGGGCATGCTGTTTTCCGGAATCAGTCATAAATGATTTCTTTATAATCCTTTCAAGTTTTTCAGCGCTTATGGGTTTATCCTTATGGTTATCCTCTATATTTGCAATAAGATCCGCATCATACAACGCTTTGAAATTGGCGGTTTCTTCCTGCCTGGGGTGATAATGATGACCGACGATATCACATACTTCTTCTATAAGTTTCTCTTTGGCGCCAAGCTTTTCCAATATGGAACGTGCGATGGGTGGGCCTTCCTGTTCCAGGTATTTTGGCGCAGCGCTGTCATATTTTCTTTCTGCTTCACGAATTCCGATATCATGAAGGTATGCAGCAGATAAAATAACTGCCGGATTCCCCTTATTTTCGGCTTTACCGATCCTTTCCGCATACCTTGCTACACGTGTGGTATGGCTAATCCTTTTGAAATCGGTTTTAAAATACCTCTTCATTTCAATGGCTACCCGATGCTTTAACAAATCTTCCTTCTGTGCCAGGAGTTCAGGTGGAAGATTTCCCATACACTTTTCAGCAAATGGGCAATAAGAAGCACAACCAAAATCCATTTTAGGATTGATGAATTTGTACCCGCAATTTGGACATTTGCGGCTTATATCATCCTTGAAAAATTCTACTTTATGCCCGCATTTCGGACATTTTGTATCAAAAATGGCTCCCGGTTTCCAATACATGGTATCTTGACCTGGACATTTCATGATTTTCCTCCTTTTTTTTGTATCCTGATCATCCCCCCGGCTCAGACCCGGTCCATAGGCTTCAATAAGCCAATTTTCCGGTTTCGACGGAAAATATGATAGACTGGAAGGCTGTCCGAGAATAGCAATTTTTTCCAAAATCAAGGCTTGCTCAAAAAATTACCGCATACATATAGTTGATATTTCGGCATCCTTCATTAAAAGCCAAAAGTAGTTTACACTTTTTAATGTAAAATTGCACCTCTCGTTCCCATGCTCCGGCGTGGAAACGCATACCATATGGGAGTTCCACGCTGAAGCATGGGAACGAAGCAAGAACCAGCATCTAAAAAATGCAAACTAAATTTTAAGGATGCCAATATTTCGAGGATAATTTTTTAAGCATAACGCAGAGTTTGGGAAAAAGGGCATTCTCTGACAACCTCCGAGTGATTGTGTTGCATACCGCCGGAACAGGCTTGTAAATCCTGTCATAAAACACCATGGCCTTTACTTCCCCGCCATCATGGCCTCAATATCCGCTTCTACTGTGTTTATAGGTTTAATATGGAATTTTTCCACCAGAACATTGAGGACATTCGGCGAAAAAAATGCAGGAATAGTCGGCCCCAGACGAATACCTTTAACCCCAAGAAAAAGGAGAGCCAAAAGAACTGCTACTGCTTTTTGCTCATACCAGGCAATATCGTATGAAATTGGCAGGTCGTTAATGTCGTCCAATTCAAACGCTTCTTTTAGCGCCTCCCTCCGCTTTAAGGCCTCTTTGATCATGGCGACAAACCTGTTGTTATCCCAGTTGGCATTGGTAATTGTCGCAAAAAGACCCTGAGCAACAAATAATCCGGTTTTCTTATCATGAATACCGAGCTCTTTTGCTTTTTCACCAAAAACGGCTATACCTCTTAACGCATATATTAAAAGATCCTGCAAGTTTGCGGTTTCTTCCGGTTTTCAGCAAACACCCTTTACCGTACAGCCTGTGTTCTTCGCTGTCTCCTGACATTGAAAACAAAACATGATTTTCTCCTGTATAAATTAATAGTTGTAAATAAATCTTCCTGACCACTGTTTCCTTTTTGATTATAAATTACTGTAACGGGCATTTCCTTACCTTGACTTATGTCAAAAATTGAAAAAATATTTTAATTTATTCTGTGCCTTAGCTTTTTGATAAAATTGTTCAGTTTGTCGGCTGCCAATGTAACTTTGTAGGGTGGATTAAGCGCACCGAATCCACCAAAAAGCGGGAAGTGTCCCATTTTAAGTTGGCAGCCTGTCTGTCCAGTAAATCATTGCGTAATGTTCGAAATACCTGAATAACAAAAGGCTTTTTGCATTTTTATTCAATCTATGATTTCCGAGGTCTGATGTAAAACAAAAGTGTCTCAATCAAAAATACGATACACTTTTAGAGTTTTTTCATGTTAGCATCAGCAAGTTGATTTGATTCTTCGTCATTTAAGGGCCCGCACAAAAATAACCTGACATTTTGGCATTTCATTTTCAGGCCATTTTCAGGAGATGTTAAAGGGCAAAAACCTTGTAATTACCCACTTTTATAGCACTTTTTGTTCTTTAGAATCTACCGGGAGTCTGTCCGAGAATAGCAATCTTTTCCATAGTCAAGGTTTCTAAGGTTCCGAGCCATCCCTTTCAAGGCAGTAACTTGTTGATATTGTATGTTAAATAAATTGAGTCTTATTTTATCAGTAACCGTTCATGAGGTATTCTCCTGCATGTCATTGCGAGCGAAGCGAAGTAATCTTATCGTTCCTTATATGCAGCGATTACCGACAACAAGTACTATTTACACTCGTTCCTGCGCTCTGCGTGGGAATGAATAGCAAACGGGCATTAACAGTCACTGACCCTGTAAGCAGGTACATGGCTGTTTAATCTCACGTTAAAAGGGCTGGACTCCGAACCTGACCTAAATCCGAGCGCCAATTCTGTAAGGTTATTTTTGTGCGAACTCTGAGACACTATTGTTTCAACTCTCCCATATATCATCTATACTTAATGCCTGAACGGAAAGCTGAAATTGCCATATTTCCGGTAGATTAGGGATATTTTCCAAATCGAAGTTTTTGAGCCGTTAAATGTTAGCTTTTAACAATTAGCTTTTAAAACCAAACAGATAGTTCCTTCGGCCAATATGCTGTAGCAATAAAATATTCTGATTGTTACGGATTTAGGGAAGGCATCCTTTTTGATAATTTCGGCTGCCAATTTAAAGCGGGACACTTCCCGCTTTTTGGCGGATTCGCTTCGCTTAATCCACCCTACAAAGTTACGTTGGTAAGCTGAACGTAGGGTGGATTAAGGAGCCTAAGCGACGAATCCACCAAAACAACTGTCCCGCCTTACGTTGATAACCATAATTTCAATGGATTACAGCATAACACATGTTATTTATGCAACCTAAAACCTGCATAAACTATTTTCAAGAAGAAAATTATGCTTTTAATATCAACGAATTACAGAAATGTTGTGCTTGTATAACAC
>JAGGXA010000006.1 GCA_021163285.1 Deltaproteobacteria bacterium
CCTGCCTGCAGCAGGCAGGTCTTCGGCAAACTCGACGCTTGCAGGATTTAGGTAATAAATAAAGCGGGTGCAAAAAACCGCGTCGTTAATTTAATCGCTCGGCCTTTAATCCACAAAATTCCGTTGACATTAGGCACACATTCAATTGAATTTGATTTATGGATCATTATAAATGGAATAAAGAAGAAAATGAAAGACTTAAAATAAAACGGTAACCGTTCAAGGAACGTTGAAAATAGAAATTAATAATTCGGACATCCTTCAAACCTGACTTACGCTTTGCAGATGTTGCTTTTGGTCTGGTTCCCATTCTCCAGCGCAGGAACCTGTATGGTATGCATTCCCTCGCAGGAGCGTGGGAACGAGAAACGTTCAAACTGTAAACTACTTTTTGAATTTATTATAAGGATGCCCGGGAATCCATAAGTTATTATCCTGAATATTGAGCTATTAACCTTCTGCCTTTAACCTTAAACCTTTGGCCCTGTGAACGGTTACGAATTTTGTTGCCAGGCTCCGGCCTGAAAATGAGAAACCTGAAGCAATAGAAGTATTCATAGTCGAACAGCTCGAAATTTTTGAGGTAAATTAAGCGGATAGCTATCTGAAATATTTGTGTTTCATCACTGGAAAACAGTATTCATCCTTGACAAGGTTTAAACAGAATATTATAAATAACTGAGTGTTTCCAGGCAGTCTTCTCAGGAAAAAATGTTAAAATTTATGACGGCTGTTTACAGCTTGAAACCTGAAATCAGGTAAGGGATCACCAGCGCTCCATCTGCACATGTTCATGGAGCTGCCAACGTAAGGCGGGACAGTTGCTTTGGTGGATTTGTCCTTTACGCTCCTTAATCCACCCTACTTTGGCTGCCAACGAAACTTTGCAGGGTTGATTAAGCGAAGCGAATCCACCAAAAAGCGGAGAGTGTTCCGCTTTAAGTTGACAGTCTGTTCAGAGCAAACGTTACAGAAAGGCTCTAATCACTCGCCCTGATCACCCATATCCGGGACGATAGGAGGCTGTCCGGGAATAGCAATTTTTTCCAAAATCAAGGCCTGCGAAAAAGTTACCGCAGGCATATGGTTAATATCTGAGTCTCGCAGGCCCGCTTACCTCCGAGGATATTTTTTTCACATAACGCAGAGTTTGGGAAAAAGGGCATTCTCGGACAGCCTCATAGTAAACGCTTACGTCCCTGGGGTTCCCATTAATTCGTACCCAAGTGAACGATTACGCGAAAATTATGGTCTGCGCTGTAGAATATTGACACGTTATATGCGCAAACAAGGAGAAATAGAATGTCAGATGTGAAATCAGCTCCCACTCAGGAGATCACAGCAGATATGTGGAAAGAGGTAGATGAGATCATCCGGAACCACAGGAACAAACCGGGCGCCCTTATACCAGTGCTTGAGGAATGCCAGTATGTGTGCGGGTACTTGCCGATGGAGGTACAGGAAAGGATATCAAGAGGTTTAAAGATACCTGAAAGCACTATTTACGGGGTGGTGACCTTTTATTCCTTTTTTACTATGGTTCCCAGGGGAAGAAATCTTATAAGGATTTGTCTCGGCACGGCCTGTTATGTAAGGGGAGGCAAGGCAAATTTAAAGTTTATCCAGGATGAATTAGGTATTGATATAGGCGAAACCACTGATGACTTGAGGTTTTCCCTGGATTCGGTTCGGTGTCTTGGCGCATGCGGCCTGGCGCCGGTTATGGTAATAAATGAAGACACGCATGGGCTGTTAAAAAAAGATCATATATTAGACATTTTAGAACAATATAAATAGTTTCTGAACGAAAAGTCCGCTCAGACATAATTCTGAATATTTAATTTTAAATATTTAATTCTAAATGTTAAATTGAGAAAAGGTACAATTTCAGTATGTTGATAATTCCAACCCTAAGTATAGAGAAAACAAATTTCAGGGTTTTCGTTCAGGAACCAAGCAGGAGATTAAAAGATGTTCAAACTGGATCGGGATAAATTAAATGAAATAAAAAAGAGGGAAAAGCTCACCTTTGAACTTCGCTTAGGTAAGGTGCCGGTCATACCTGATGGTGAAAAACATCTTATGATTTGCGGTGGTACCGCATGTCATGCCACCCACAGCAGGGATGTAAAAGAGGCATTAAAACAGGAACTTGACAGCCATGGCCTCTCTGAAAGATGCAAGATTGTTGAAACCGGCTGTAATGGTTTCTGCGCTCAGGGCCCTGTCATGACTGTTTACCCTGATGGAGTATTTTATGTCATGCTTAAACCGGAGGATGTAAAAGAGATTGTATCTCAGCATCTTATAGGGGGAAAGCCAGTGGAAAATCTCTGCTATCTGGATCCTGTGAGTGGAAAACGAATCCCTTTTACCCATGATATACCTTTTTTTGCCAACCAGCAAATGCTGGTTCTTAGAAACCGAAGCCTTCTTGATCCGGAAAAAATAGATGAGGCCATTGGTCGAGATGCCTATCAGGGAGCTGCCAAGGCATTGCTTGATATGACATCAGAGGATATTATCAATGAAGTTAAGGCCTCCGGTCTTAGGGGACGGGGAGGAGCCGGTTTCCCGACAGCTTTAAAGTGGGAGTTTGCCGGCAGGGCCAAAAGCGATATAAAATACATTTTATGCAATGCCGATGAAGGAGATCCAGGGGCATTTATGGATCGAAGTGTGCTTGAAGCAGATCCTCATGCAGTAATTGAAGGCATGATTATTGGCGGAAAAGCCATTGGCGCTCATACTGGATATATTTACTGCAGGGCCGAGTATCCACTCGCTATATCAAGGCTCGGCATTGCAATTGAACAAGCGCGGGATTACGGCCTTCTCGGTAAGGATATCCTTGGAAGCGGCTACGACCTTGAACTGGATATCTACCAGGGAGCCGGGGCTTTTGTCTGTGGGGAAGAAACAGCGCTCATGACATCCATTGAGGGAAAGAGGGGTATGCCCAGGCCAAGACCGCCTTTCCCGGCCCAGGAGGGCCTTTGGAAAAAACCATCAGTCCTGAACAATGTAGAGACCCTTGCAAATATAGGGCAGATTATCATAAATGGCGGTCAGTGGTATGCCGATGTCGGAACGGAAACAAGCAAAGGAACCAAAGTATTTGCCGTATCAGGCAAAGTCAATAATACAGGCCTGGTAGAAGTCCCCATGGGCACAACTTTAATGGATGTGATTTATGGTACCTGCGGCGGTATATGTGACAACAAAAAATTCAAGGCAGTACAGTTGGGCGGGCCGTCGGGTGGTTGCATACCGTCAAACATGTTAGATACCGTTACGGATTACGAGGACATAACCAGGGCAGGGGCAATTATGGGTTCAGGCGGTATGGTTGTGTTGGATGAAAACAACTGTATGGTAGATATTGCCAGGTTTTTTATGGAATTTTGCCAGGATGAGTCATGCGGAAAATGCACTCCATGCAGAGAAGGCACCAAAAGAATGCTGCAAATACTTACCAGGATAACCGAGGGGCAAGGCAGAATTGAAGACATTGATACCCTGGAAGAACTTGCGGAGATGGTTAAAGACAGTGCATTATGCGGCTTGGGGCAGACAGCGCCGAATCCGGTTTTGTCTACATTGAAATACTTCCGCCATGAATATGAAGACCATATACTTGAACATCGCTGTAAAGCAAACGTATGCTCAAGCCTTTTTAAAGCCAGGTGTATTAATACCTGTCCTCTCGGGCAGGATGTCCCCGGATATATCTCCCTGATAAAAGAAGAAAGATATGAAGATGCCATTCGGCTCATCAGGCAAACCAACCCCATGCCGGGCGTACTTGGCAGGATATGCGCCCATCCCTGCATGAATGTCTGTGTAAGGGCGCAAACGGATGAGCATATAAATATCCAGAAGATTAAAAGATATGCCGCTGATATGGCAAGAGAGAAAGGGATTAAGATCGAGTTTAAAAAGGCAAAAGAGAAGGATGAAAAAATTGCTGTAATAGGCGGTGGCCCCGGTGGTTTGGGTGCGGCTTATTATCTCAGTCTTATGGGGTATAAACCAACCATATTTGAAGAATTACCTAAATTAGGGGGCATGCTCAGATATGGCATCCCTTCATACCGTCTTCCCCGGGATATATTAGATGAAGAAATTAATGATATTATAAATACCGGTGTAACGGTAAAAACAGGGGTAAAAATCGGGAAAGATGTTTCAATGGAAGAGCTGTCCGATACATATGATGCCGTATTTATTGGTGTAGGCGCGCAGAAAAGTCAAAATATGCGCATTCCCGGAGAGGACCTGCATGGTGTTTATGGGGGAGCGGAATTTTTAAGGCAAGTAGAGTTAGGCGCCGCCCCTGATATCGGAAAGAAAGTCGCAGTAGTAGGCGGAGGCAATACAAGCATTGATGTAGCAAGGACGTGCAGAAGGCTGGGAGCGGATGTTACCATATTATACAGACGTGAGCAAAAGGATATGCCGGCTGATGCGGAAGAAATAGAAGATGCCCTTGATGAGGGCATTATATTAAAAACGTTGATGATGCCTGAGTCCATCAAGGAGGAAAAAGGGAAGCTCCTTTTTACACTCAACGAATGCGAACCCAAGGCGTTTGACAAAAGTGGAAGAAGGAGGCCCGTCCCCATTTCCGGCGGCACTGCAACAGAGGAATACGACACCATTTTTGTTGCTGTCGGGCAGGTTTCCGTTTTAGATTTTTCAACCAGGTTAGGGAAGAAATGGGGAAGGATAACGGTAGACAGGCTTTCACTTAAAACTAATCTCAGAAAGGTTTATGCCGGCGGTGATGCGGTAACCGGCCCAGCTATAGCAGTTGACGCCATTGCAGCGGGAAAAAGAGCAGCTATGAGCATTGACAAGGACCTTTCAGAGAAAAGAGGTGAAAAACCATACAGGGAAGAATACGATAAGATAGATATAAACATGACGCTTCCGGGAGAAACGGTTAAACAGGATATGGCAAAACCCGAGAAGGTTTCACCCTCTGAAAGAATCAGGAATTTCCAGGAGGTTGAGGCAGGTTTTGATTCTGCGACTGTTAAAAAGGAATGCGGGCGCTGTTTGAGATGCGATATTAAAATTGATTAACGCTGAGCCTAAGGTTATTACAGGATTCATCCTTTCACCTAAATCCTGCAAGCGTCGAGTTTGCCTTGCACCTGCCTGCTGCAGGCAGGTGCAAGGCGGCAAGGGCGCAGACGTACTACGATACTTCAAGTCCTTGCCAACAC
>JAGGXA010000241.1 GCA_021163285.1 Deltaproteobacteria bacterium
GATTTCAACCACGGATCATGATTCCATTGACTGCCAGGAAACGGCATCTTTACTTGCAAAACAGTATGGAATGCATTATATATCCGGGGTGGAACTGAATATCTCCTTTTCTCACCCTCGATATCTGGATTCAAGGCCTGTTTCCCTTGATGTGCTTGGGTATCAGTTTGATATTCATAACAGAGCACTGGCTCAAAAACTCATTGAATCAAGAAAGCACAGGACAATCAGAGCTGAACGAATTCTTGAAAAGATTAATGAGGAGCTTTTAAAAGAAAATCAAAAACTTTTCACTCATAAAGACCTTGAGGAAATCGAAAATAGTGTGGACGGCTCTTTCGGCAGGCCTCATATCGCAGACCATATGATAAGAAAAGGTCTTGTCTCAAACAGACAGGAGGCCTTTAATAGGTATCTTGTCAAGTGTAACGTACCAAAAATGCCTCTCTCCCTTGAAGAGGCATCAGGGCTGATAAGAGGAGCAGGCGGTAAATTAATGCTTGCTCATCCAAATAACCGGAAAGGGACATCCCTTGTTTCTCTTACATCATCTCTAAAGGAGCAGTTTCAGATCATCAGGGAGTCCATGCTTGAATATATAGACGGCGTTGAATGCTGGCATTCAGCGCATGATCCCGAGACAGTCATCGCATATGTGCAATTTGCCAGGCAGGAGGGTCTTATGATGACAGGCGGCTCCGACTGTCATCAGCAACCTGTAATTATGGGGACGATTGGTGTCCCTGATTTTGTAGCAAGACAGTTCAGACTGTGAGAGTAGGAAGCTGTCCGGGAGCGCCCTTTTTTCCAAACTCTGCGTTATGCTCAAAAAAATTATCCTTGAAATATCAACTATATGTCTGCGGTAATTTTTTAAGCAAGCCTTGATCTTGAAAAAAAATTGCTATTCTCGGGCAGTCTCCTGTAAAATTGGCTTGAGGTTTTAAAAACTATGTCTTCCATGATTAATGATCTCCAAAATCCCGGTTCTCTTCCTGATATGACGGAAAATGTCCAGGTTATTCAAACCCATATCTCCATTGTCTTTGTGGCGGATGAATTTGTCTACAAGGTGAAAAAGCCCGTAAATTTTGGCTTTTTAAACTTTTCGAGTCTTGAGAAAAGAAATTTTTACTGTCACCGGGAGGTGAAACTCAACAGGAGACTTTCAGAGGGTATTTATATAGATGTTTTACCTATCTACCTTGATGAAAAAACATACACAATGAGAGATGGACAGGGAGAGATTGTCGAGTATGCAGTAAAGATGAAACGTATTCCTGATGATAAATTAATGAAGGAGATGTTCGGAAGCGGACTCCTTCTGAATGACCATCTGAAAAGGGTTGCAGGTGTACTGGCCGATTTCCATTCAAATGCCGAAAACAGCCCTGAAATAGATCAATTTGGCAGACCTGAAAGCTTTCAAATAAATACAGACGAAAATTTTGAGCAGGTAGAGAAATACAGAGGCATTACCATAGAGGAAAAGACCTTTGATGCCATCAGGGTATGGACAGATGTTTTTTACAGGTCAAACAAGGACCTCTTTTTTGAACGTATAAAATCAGGCAGGATCAGGGATTGCCACGGCGACCTTCATATGGAGCATATCTGTCTGACGGATCCTCTCCAGATAATTGATTGCATTGAATTTAACGACCGGTTTCGTTACAGCGACACTATTGCTGATATTGCGTTCCTGCTTATGGACCTGGAATATCATGGAGGCAAAGATGAAGCCAAAACCTTGTGGAAATATTATAAGGAACTTGCAAAGGAAAAAGATGTGAACGCCCTTCTTTCCTTTTACAAGGTATACAGGGCATTTGTGAGGGGAAAAGTGATAAGTTTTCAGTTGGATGATGAAAGTATTTCCAGAAAAGAAAAGGAGGAAGCAGTTGACAAAGCAAAGAAATATTTTAAGCTTGCCTGTTCATACACTCAGTAATTTCACACATCGGGTAATTTCATGAAAGAACAATTCATAGATTCTGTTAAAAAAGATCTCAAACAGGGTATCCTGGTGGTATCCTGCGGGCTTCCGGCATCCGGTAAGACTACCTTGATGAAGCTTATATCCGGAATTAAAGGGTATAAATTTTTAAGGACCGACCTGATCAGGCTTGAACTGTTAAAAAACGAGAATGTTTTTGATGCAGCGGTAGCATCGAATATGGATAAGAGGATGTTGGTCTATGATAAAATGTTTAAAATGGCAGATGAGTTTGCAGGAAAAGGGGAGGGCGTCATATTAGACGGTACATTCATAACCAGGGCATTGAGGATGCGGGCGGCAGATGTGGCGGCAGTGCACGGGATGACACTTCTGCTTCAGGAAACAAGGTGTCCCAAGGATGTATGTATCCGGAGGATCTTGCAGCGAACCAAAGAAGATTATGAGTCAAACGCCCTGACGGAAGACGCCTACATGAATAATCTAAAAAGGTTTGAAGCAGTGGATATCCATGAAATAAAAAATCATTATCCGGATCTAAAGATTATTCACCTTATTATTGACACCACATCTGATAATCCTGATGAATGGTTTATAATAAAAAGAGAAGCATGTTAGGGTCGGGTTTGAGAATGACCTTTTGTCCCACCTTTTCTTCATGCTTAAAAAATCACCCCCGGATAACCTCCGAGTCCTTTTATGTAACCGTTCGCATCTACCTCGTTCCAATGCTCTGCGTTGGAACGTATGTTGAGACGCCTTGCGCTTCGCCTTGCTCCGGGAACGCAGAGCGTCTCAAAATATGCGTTACCACGCTGAAGCGTGGTAACGGGGAAAACTGCAAGTAATACTTTAAGTAAATAATCTATTATCCTGATATAATAATGTATATTAAGGGGCATTAATGAGAAGTTGCAATATGGAAGATATGGTCGAATCATTAAGGCGCAGGATCCTTGCTGCAAGAAAAGAGATTCCTGCGGACCTTGTCCTCAAAAATGGGAATGTGATCAATTTATTTACAGGAGAAATTGACAGAAAAGAGATAGCTGTCCTCGATGGCATAATTATAGGTGTGGGCGCAGATTATCATGGAAAAGAGGAGATTGTTCTGAAAGACAAATGGGTCGTCCCCGGCTTTATAGATGGGCATATTCATATTGAAAGCAGTATGCTTCCTCCATCTTTGTTAGCCCCGGAACTGCTTTGCCATGGAACTACCGCCATTGTTTCAGATCCCCATGAGATCGCAAATGTAATGGGACTTGAAGGGATACGTTTTATGCTTGAGGACAGCAGGTCCATTCCTTTCGATATTTTTTTTACCGCCCCTTCATGTGTGCCGGCAACCCCCCTTGAAACCTCGGGAGCGACTCTAAGGGCCAATGACCTGAAGGAGCTTATAGATGAGCCGCAAATTATCGGGCTTGCTGAGATGATGAATTTTCCAGGTGTTCTTATGGGGGATCAGGATGTGCTGGAAAAGCTTATCCTTTTTAGAGAAAAGACCGTTGACGGTCATTGCCCGACCCTTATGGGGCATAATCTCCAGGCCTGTATTGCAGCGGGAATTGGATCGGATCACGAAACGATCAGCATGGAGGAAGGTCTTGAAAAGGTAAGAAAAGGCATGATGCTCATGATCCGTGAAGGTACCTCCGCAAAGAATCTCAAGGATCTTCTACCTCTTGTTACGTACAGAAATGCCGACCGTTTTTGCCTTGTCTCAGATGACCTGCATCCGGAAGATATCGAAAGAAGGGGTCACCTTGATTATATTATCAAAACTGCCGTCAGCATGGGGCTTGATCCAGTCATAGCAATACAGCTTGCCACGCTGAGCCCCGCCAGGTATTTTGGGCTGAAGGGGAGAGGCGCAATTGCTCCCGGATATCGTTCCGACCTTGTAATTCTCGATGATCTTGTCACCTTTAAGATTTCATCAGTTTACAAAGATGGTCTTCTTGTTGTTGATCATGGGGAGCTTTTAAATTTTCCCGTCAAAAAAAGCAGCGCACGGTTGATGGAGCATAAACCCTTAAATATTGCGAAGTTGAAACTTGATAACTTCCGCATCCCTCATATGGGGACTAAGGCAAGGGTAATCGAAATTATTCCAGGGCAGCTCCTGACACATACTTTTTATGAAGAGGTAAAATCAGAGGGAGGGTTTGTCGTCTCGGATATTCAGTCGGATATATTAAAAATATGTGTAGTGGAAAGGCATCATGCAAGCGGCAATGTCGGGCTTGGTCTTGTAAAGGGCTTCGGTCTCAAGCAGGGAGCAATTGCCTCATCTGTGGCTCATGATTCACATAATATAATTGCTGTGGGAGTAAATGATAAGGAAATCATGAGGGCCGTTGAGGAGGTAAGCTGTATGGGTGGGGGACTTGCAGTGGTCTTAAACGATAAGGTTATATCCGGAGTCCCCCTTGAGATAGCGGGCCTTATGTCTGCGCAGCCATTAAAAACCCTTGTCAAACAGTTGAATAGAGTTAAAGAAGCGGCTCGTCAATCAGGATGTGATTTAGAAGAGCCTTTTATGAACCTTTCTTTTCTTGCTCTTCCGGTTATCCCGGAGTTAAAACTGACGGACATGGGACTTGTGGATGTGAATTGTTTTGAAATTGTTCCCATATTTGTCGACATATGAGATCAGAGGTCTGTTCACTGCCATTTTTCCTGAATACTTTATTAATGAATGAGGACAAATTAACTTCTCCAGATGTGCTACTTGAGGAATTTATCTTGTCCTCGTCCCTAAATCACCGTTTATAAAAAAATAGAGGAGTTTTATGTCCCAGACATCTGTTGGAATTATTTACAAACACAACCATGAACCTGCAAGGTTGGAAGCTGAAAAACTGGGAAAATGGTTCAGGAAGAGGGGGACAGAGGTCTTTTTAGAGGAAATGGAGGCCGAAGGATCACTCGAAAAGTGTAACCTTCAGTCCCTGATTATTCCCAAGAGTGTGAACCTTGTGGTAGTGCTTGGCGGTGACGGAACATTACTTGGGGCCGCGCGCAAAATCGGCCGTTTTGGCGTGCCGATCCTTGGGGTGAATCTTGGCGGCCTTGGTTTTCTTACAGAGATTCCCCTGGATCGTTTGTATCCCGTGTTGGAAATATTGAATGATGGCCGTCTTGAAGCGGAAACAAGAAGTATGCTTGAGACAAAAGTCTTAAGAAAAGGTAAAGAGATCGTCCGTTTTCAGGTCTTAAATGATGTGGTAATTAACAAGAGGACGCTTGCAAGGATTATAGACCTTGATGTAATGATCAATGAAGAATTTCTGACCACTTTCAGGGCGGACGGCCTTATCATATCCACGTCCACAGGTTCAACCGCATATAATTTGTCAGCGGGCGGGCCGATACTTTATCCGACCATGCAGACCTTTATCTTAACGCCTATCTGTCCGTTTACCTTGACAAACAGGCCTATAATCATTCCGGATACTGCTGTTATACATATCAAGATGGGAAAAATAAGTGAAGAGGCAGTTACCCTCACTTTTGACGGCCAGGTAGGCTTTGATCTGTTTTATGGAGATGAGGTTGTCATATATAAGGCAAAGGAGGAGATAACCCTCTTAAGACCTCCGGAACACAGCTATTTCAAGATCTTGAGGTCCAAACTCATGTGGGGTGGAGTGACATATAATAAAAATGCAGACAAATAGACGGATCTTTCGAGTGGACAGGAAGGAGATCAACTATCTGAAAACAACCATTGAATCTTATGACGGGATCGGTATGGTATCGACCATTGATCCATTTAAAGCATATATACAGGTCAGGATCTCACCCGGCTGTGAAGAGCTGTTTCTTGAATTATTGGATTCCCTTAAAAAAGAGGAAGGTATCGAAATCAAGGAAATGGAGACTTTTTCTAATCTGCACGGATTGAAAGGAGAAAAATCGGAAATTTTCAGGACATATAATGATCGGCTTCAGCAAGGCGCTTTTTTTATAAAAACAATGGGTTGTCAGATGAATAAATATGATTCCGACTATCTAACAAGATCATTGATAAATCGTGGCCTTTTTCCTGTGAATGATCCTGAAGATGCTGATATCATACTAATAAATACCTGTACCGTTCGGGCGAAACCTGAGCAAAAGGCATATAGTCTCCTTGGTCGATTGTTACCCTTGAAGAAAAAAAAACAGGGTTTAATCCTCGGCATTGTCGGGTGCCTGGCCCAGCAGCAGGGAGCCGCCTTGATAAAGAGGTTTCCCGGGCTTGATCTCGTTATGGGGCCGAGGGATATCGGAAGGATTGATGAAATCATAGACAGAATCGTTGATTATCGCGAAAAGGTTGTGGCAATAAACCTTAAACCTTTACCTCCGGAACTTGTCCCAACCAAAGGATATTTCAAGGGAAATATCACAGGTTCCATCTCTATAATGGAGGGATGCAATAATTTTTGCACATACTGTATAGTTCCTTTTGTCAGGGGCAGAGAGATATCCAGGTCCCCTGAACAGGTTTTTCAGGAAACAAAAAACTTGATCTCAGAGGGAATACAGGACATTACTCTCCTTGGACAGAATGTAAACTCTTACTTATGGGAGGGGGAAAAGATATGGAATTTTCCTTTCCTGCTCAGGGAGCTCAGTAAAATTAACGGTCTTTCGAGGCTCCGCTTTACCACGTCACACCCTAAGGACCTCTCCGACGAACTGATTCAATGCTTTGGTGACATGGACAATCTCTGCCCTCATATACATCTTCCTTTTCAGGCAGGTTCCAACGAGGTGTTGAAACGTATGAGCAGAGGTTATACCAGGGAAAGATATATGGGCCTTATCAAAAAACTGAGGGCTGTGAGGCCGGATATTGCCATTACAGGCGATGTAATGGTCGGCTTTCCCGGAGAATCGGAAAGAGATTTTGAAATGACGCTTGATCTTATAAGACAGGTTCAATTTGATTCACTTTTTTCCTTTAAATATTCAGATAGAAAAGGTACGTTAGCAGAGAAAATGGTTGACAAGGTCGATGAATCTGAAAAAAATAAGCGATTAAGCGTTCTTCAAGACCTTCAAAAACGAATTACGCTCAAGAAAAACAAGTTACTTGAAGGAAAACAGGTTGAAGTGCTTGTTGAGGGAAAAGGCAAAGGAAAAGGGCAGTTAACGGGCCGAACAGGTTCAAACAAGATCGTTAATTTTGTATGTAATGACAGCTTGACAGGGCAATTAGTTAAAGTAGTTGTTAAAGAAGGTCTATTGAATTCGCTCAGAGGAGAAACCTTGGAAACCCGAATAGCGGCTCATTAGGATTCCGGCCGAAACTCTTTGGATCTGCTGCCTTTTGGGAGCAGTATTATGGTTAAAGCGCTATGGATTCAGAATCTATTGATTATACCAGGGAATACATGCTTATAGTAGATGATGAGGAACCAATCAGGGATGCCCTGTCCGGGATGCTAAAGCATATAGGGTTTCAGGTGGATTCTGCAAGCAATGGCATGGATGCCTTAAAAAAATTAAAAGAACATACATATACTTTTGTGGTAACAGATATATGCATGCCTGAGATGGATGGCCTGGAATTAATTTTAAAGATTAAAGAGGCAAAAATTGATGTTTGTATAATAGCCATGACCGGTTATTTCAGGGAATATAAATATAATGACGTTATAAACGCAGGGGCAACAGATTTTATTAACAAGCCTTTTGGCATAGAAGAATTTGAAGCCAAGATCAGAAGGGCCATAATCGAACGAAATATCAGACAAGAACTTGGCAGGTTGTGCATCACTGATTCTTTGACCAACCTTTATAACCAAAGATATTTTTATTCCCGACTCAAAGAAGAGATCGCCCGGGCTCAGAGACAGAAGCACAGACTTGCTCTTATCTTCTTTGATCTGGATCATTTTAAGCAATATAATGATAATTATGGACATCTTGCGGGAGATGACCTTCTTAAAAAAGTTGGTGCTATTATAAATTTCAATATCAGGCAGGGCGTTGATTCAGGCTACAGGTACGGCGGAGATGAATTTGCAATCATCCTGATTGATACGGATGAAAATATCGGCCTGGAAATAGGAAATAGAATTGAAAGGGCAATTCAAAAGGAATGCAATTTAGGGGCAAGCACCGGTTATGCAATTTTTTCAGACGGCATGACTGCTGAGACACTAATGGCAAGAGCAGATAAACAGCTTTACGAAACCAAGTACCGGAAAAAAAACACAAAACCGTGAATTTAATTTATGTCTGATAATAGATATTATGTAAACTAATGCATTTTTTGTTTTATTATTGAATTTCGGCATCCTTCATTTGTCAGTTTACGCTTTTATCTCCAACTGGCTTTGACTAACGAACATAAATTGTAACAAAATCGGAAACTCATAATTTCTATTGACATGCTGGTCTATAATATATTATTAAAACAGGATTATTTCTTTGGAGGTCTAATTGAATGAGTAGTGTCGTAAAAAAACGAAAAAAAAAGATAAGGAAGCATAAGTACAGAAAGTTAAAAAGAAAGATGCGTCACAAGAATAAATAAGTCCTGCTCTGCTTTTGTTACAAGGAGGCTGGCCAAGGCTCTGCCTTGTAACATCTGCTAAAAAAAAGCAGTTCAATATGAACTGCTTTTTTATTATTTTGTTATGTATTCTATACGGATTCTACGCTCTTAACCTCAGGCACATTTTGCTTTAAGATCTTTTCGATCCCCATTTTCAGGGTCATCTGTGACATGGGACAACCTTGGCATGCACCCATTAATGAGACTTTGACAACACCGCTTTCATCCACATCAATAAGCTGAACATCCCCACCATCTGCCTGAAGTGAAGGTCTAACTTTTTGAAGAGCACCTTCGACTTTTTCTCTTAATGTCATGATTACCTCCATAAATCAAATTATATTTAATCCTGTTTAATTAGTTCCCGAACGAAAACTATCTATCATATTGATAAAACAAGTATTTCCCGCTAACACCTAAAACTTCATTTAAACAAACAATAACGCCTTGTTTTATTTTGATTAATAATATTTTCGTTCAGGCACTGACTACCATATTATCCCATAAAATACTAATCAAAAAAACCTGATATAACCGTTCACGGTTCAAGCTTAGGGACGAGGATGAAATAACTTCCCCAGGCAGGCCGCACGGGTCAACACATTTAAATGGCTGGGGTTCCCGTAAGTTTATGCCCCTGCTGAACTATTGGAAAAATTCAAGAACCCGGTCATCCAGGAATTGACGCAAGCCCATGGAATTACCGGGAGACCATGACATGCTCTGTTGCCACACGTCATTTGACTCCATACACAGATAGAGGCCTGAATTCCGGTGCCATTTCTCAAGATTTTCCCGCATAAAGGCGTAAAGTCCGATCCGTATCGGCTTAAAATACCGCATCTTCCCATCAAGCCCCATGATAAATTCGCCATCAAGCACACATGTTTTTGGATGGCGTTTCATAATAACAGGTTTCAGCGCCGGCATATACCTGAAGGACCCCAGGCTGATCCATATAATACCCTTTGGATCAATGTATTTATCTAACAGATCAAGCGTCTTTAAATATTCATCTTTCCAGTTTGGGTGAGGAATCAGGGGATCAAAGTGAAAACCTAAGGTAAATCCCTCTGACTGGCATATCCTTGCCGCTTCAAGTCTCTTTTCAAGACTTGCCGCCTTATGTTCCTCGCGTGCGGTTATGTAGGGGCTGTTAAGAGACCAGGAAACGATAATCCTGTCTCTTTCTTTTAAATCAAGAAGTCTGTTGATCATGGTTGTCTTAGTCTTGAGTTCAAGAATTGCATTTTTTCTTTTTGAAAAAAGAGGCAGGAGAAAATCGCTTAAATGGGTAATTGGGTCGATGGCAAGGCTGTCGGTGAATTCACCTGTGCCCACCCTGAAAACCCTGTTGGGATTGCTGTCGATTACATCCAATACATTCTCGATCTCTTCTTCAATGTTTACAAAGACCCTCAAATTTGGCTTATTAAAATACGACTGCAAGATACAATAACTGCAATCAAGTGGACAATTCGTTGCCACATTGAGGATCTGATACCCGCAGCAGATATATTCCCTGGTTCCCGGACAGGGTTTTAAAAATTGTCCCTTGAAAGAAAGGAGATGGAGGATATCCTTACCGAGGTTTGATTCATCTGGTGCTGCCCAGGGTTTACCTCCTTTAACGTTCTGAACGGACACACCTGATAAACTGTTCAAAATCTCTGCTGTAGGCGCATACCTGTTTGCCCCCTCTTCCACAAACACCTTTTTTATGTTGGAAATGGGCATTAAAGATCCTTTTTCCAGGGATCGTCAAGGTCTTCAATGCCGTCTAACCGTGACAAGAGATCGATTTTTTCCTTCAAATCTTTTCCTTCCCTGAATGTTATTCCAAGCCTGTAACCTGGAGCTTCAAAATATGGAGGGGCTGTAATTTTTATACCCTTCGGCAGGCCAAGGCTTAAGACCTTCTTCTCAAAAGATTTCTCTGCCATAATTAGTGTGGGAAAGCGTTTGCCTCTCAGATAATTCATTAATGCTCCAGCTTTTTGAGGGTTATTCATCTTCATATCTGAACAGATAGCCTCAATTTTCCGGTCTTTAATGAGCTCAGTAATTGACACATTATTTATACGAGATAAATCAACTATATAATCAATAAGTTGCTTCTGATAGTTAGTGTTTAACTTTAGATCTATAATCAAACGAATGACATGTTCTCTATCCTCATCGTCCATGTCAATAAGCATTTTTATCGCCTTAACCGTGATCCGTCCGCCAGCTATATGATGCCTGGTATCATTGTCTAATTCATTTTCAAGCCTTAATAATAATTGCAGAGCTGCTTCATTGGAAGGGAGGTTCAGTAACGGCATGTAATTTTTAAGAATTTCGGTTTTGGGAAGATGTAATGCAAGGCGGTTTACCACCATCGCCTTTTCCATTTCGTTAAATTCTCTTGTTGCCAGGTTGTCATGAAGGTTAATGAGAAGACACTCCAGGGAAGATATCCCGGATTCAGGTAAAACCCTGCAGGGGATCCGGGTCCAACCTAAAGATTTTATAGCCTTTATCCTTCGGTAACCAGCAATTATTGTAAAATTTCCCTTCTCCTCTTCCACCAGTAATGGGCTGTTAATAAGGCCGATTTTTTTAATGGATTGAACTAACAGCCCAGGATCAAACCCAAAACTCATGCAATATGGGTCTTTGGATTCATCAATCGTTGCTATATTCACAATTCTTGGGGTAAGCTCTATAATTTTTTGAATATCCACTTTAGTCATTTCAACCTGTACGATTACCTGTTTGAGATTAGCTGCCAGGAGTAGGAGCTTGTCCGGAAATAGCAATTTTTTCCAAAATCAAGGCTTGTGAAAAAAAACCGCAGACATATTGTTGATATCAGAGTCTCGCAAGCTCGCTTGCCTCCGGGGATAATTTTTTCGCGTAACCCGGAGTTTGAGGGAAAGAGCATTGTCGGAAAGCCTCCTAACATTCCGATTGCATAAAAATCATGAGGACACCTTTATTTTTGAACCTTCCCGACAGGGGGATTAGATTCATATCAAAGCTGATTCCTGATAAACGGTAACCCTTTAATCCCGTTGATTTTTTTAATCTTAGCACACTCTTCACCTTTTTTTCAACTTCAGTTGAAAAATAATCAGTTAGTTTCCTCCCTATCTCAATTTTCTCATTATCGAACGGTAAAGATTGCGCCTCCCGGTTGATTAGCGCAATCATTCCTCCTGTACTAACACCGATAACAGCAATTGGCATATCATCAAGAATTGTGCGTGAGAGTTCAAGCGCCTGATTCTGGATTTCAAGCTCCCTTGTCCTTTCATTAACCAGCATTTCCAGATTCTCGTTTATCGATATCAGCTTTTCATTTTGTTCAGAGATCTTTTTGCTCAGATTTTTATTAGTCTGTAAAAGGTCATACTGTTCCAGGGCATGTTTTATTTCCAGTTTCAGATTTTGATCATTCCAGGGCTTCAAAAAAAATTTATAGATATGTCCCTTGTTTATCAATTCGGTAATACTGTCTATTTCAGTGTATCCGGAAAGGATTACCCTTATTGTATCAGGATAATTATCTTTTACTATTCCCAGAAATTCAGTTCCGCTCATCCCGCTCATTCTCTGATCACACATAACTAAATGCACTTCATTCTCTTTCAGCATGTTAAGGGCTTCTTCGCCACTTGACGCGTTTAACTGCCGGTATCCCTCATTTCGGAGCAGACGCTTTAAAGAACGCAAGATATTTTCCTCATCATCCACACACATGATGGTATGTTGATTTTCTTTCATTCCTGCAACTCCATTTTTATATTTTTAGAACGAACAAACCTGATCTGAATCTGTGCGTCTGCCTGGGGAAATTATTTCATCCTCGTCCCTGAATCAAAGTTGATTAAGAAATAATTCACAGGCCGATTGAATCTCAATATTAACTTGAGGGAACCAATCTTTAGCAGTTTCGAGTTGTGAACTCATTTTTTTTCTTGCATCAGGATATATCCCTGACAAATCGATCTCCTTTTTTGAATCACTCATCAGGCTATTGACTATTTTGTCTGCCACATGAACGATTATCAACAGATTATAATCAAAAACATCTTCCTTTACATCGTGGTGCCACCTGATTGTATCGACAAGTCCTGCCGGAAACTGCCATTTCCAGGCCAGATGTGCCCCGATCTGTGCATGGTCGGCAGGTATTTCTCTTTTTTCGGCATCATAAAAGGAGATATCATTCTCCTTTGAACTTCTCCATGCCTTTATAAAAAAGTCATGGAAATATTGAAAGAGGACAATTTTACCTATATCATGAAGGAGGCCTGCCGTAAAAGAATCTTCATGAACATGGAGGCGGGTTTTAAGGGAGAGATATTTGCTTGTTACTGCAACTGCCACGGAATGTGTCCAGAACCGTGTCATGTCGAAATCTTTCAAACCCTTTTTCCCGGAAAATGCCTCGATAATCGAGACGGAAACAATCATGTTTCGGATCATATTAAATCCTAATATAACTATAGCATGCTCGATATTGCTAATCCTGGATTGAAAACCGAAAAAAGAAGAATTGACCAATTTCAGCATCCTGGGAACCATGGCCTGATCTTTTTCTATTATTTGCTTCAACTTTTTTGTGGAAGTATTATAATCCATAAGCATTTTGTTCGCTTCCATGGCAATTACAGGTAATGTTGGGATATCTTCAATCTGATCCAGTTCGTTTAAGATTGTTTTCATATCCATGTGTAGACCTCTTATTAATCGTTCACAGGTCCCGGGTTCACCCCGTTCAGCGTTATATACTTTTTACATCGAACAAACCTGACCTGAATCTGCGCACCTACTTGGGGAAATTATTCCGTCCTCGTCCCTTACGGAAACCATAAGCGTTTACGAGTATATATAAATCCGTTTATCTATTGCCTGACGTTTTCCAAGTCTTTGAATAGATTCGATTGACAGCTTATTGAGTTTTGTTCCTTTTACAAGTAAGAGCCTCCCGTCCTGAATGCGTAAGTCTGTCGCAAGCGCCATTCCCTCTTTCAGTTCATCAAGATCAACTAATAAGGCATATTTTCCCTTTTGATTCTTTGTATTATTGATTCTCCCTGACTCACCAAGCTCTTGTAATAGTTTTGTGACCACTTCTATGTCATATTTATGATGCACTCCTATGAAAATAATCTTTTGCGCAACTTCCTCAATCAGTTTTTCCGGCTCTTTTGCGATAAATTCCCTAACTGCAGAACCAAAATATTTTTGGGCTATATCATTGATAAATTTCATATCCTTTGGCCATGTATTCACCATCCTGCAATAATCGGATACCGCTCCAATAATACGTGATCCCAGGGGAATTTCGGCTCCTTTCAGACCTTTCGGAAATCCGCTGCCGTCAATATGTTCATGGTGGCACAAGATAATCCGGCTTACCTCATTTAACCTGTCCACGGACTCAAGACAGATTGAACCAATGATCGGATGTTCAGTAAAAAGCTTGAATTCCTGTTCATTAAAGTCATTTTCGTTTTTTAACAAAAACTTCTCAGGCAACCCTAACAAACCAATATCATGGATCATCCCGGCTATCTCAATTTGATCGAGTTCTTCTTTTTTGAGTCCGTACACCATGGCAACCTTTTTTGCAAGATCCGCTGTTTGCCTCATATACCGGCCCAATATCGGGTTCAATGTCCCAATTAATGAGGACAGCAACCGGAGAGTATCCAGAAAACTCTTTTCTAATTTACTGTTTAAGTCTTTAAGTTCGCTGTTTTTGTCTATAATCTGCCGAGTTCTGTCCTTTACTTTTTTTTCCAGGTTTCCGTTAAGTTCAGTCAGTTCCCTGTTTTGTTTGTTTGTAAGCTCCAGGAGCCTTCGATTTTCCAACACCAGTTCTACATGTTCAAGCGCCTGCTGTACCTGAAGGACCAGGTCGTCATTATTCCAGGGTTTTGTCAAGTATCTGTGGATCTCTCCTTTGTTAACGGCATCGACTATGGCGTCCATATCGGAATAACCGGTCAAAAGGAATCTTATGGCATCAGGGAATATTTCTTTTGCCTTCTCCAGGAATTGGGCACCTGTCATTTGCGGCATCTTCTGATCAGATATGATTAATGAAACAGGGCTTTCAGCCTGTTTCAACAGTTCAAGTCCCTCCCGGCCGTTCGATGCAGTAATGATGTTGTGTCCCTCTTTCCGGAAAAGACGTTTTAGCGCCTTTATGATGGACTTTTCATCATCCACAAACAATATTGAATGCTTTTGTTTAAGCACCATTTAATTTCTCCATAAAATGCGCTTTGCAAATCTCATTATTTACTAACTCTGATATAAGAGTTTATGTAATAGTTCATGAGGGGTACGAATTTACGGCAATCCCAGGCATGTAAACGTTTACGACTTTATAAGAAGTCCTTGAAACAATATTCAGGAATACATTGAAGATTTTTGGGTCAAAATATGTTCCGGACATATTTTTCATCTCAGTAATTGCTTTATTAAGAGGCCATGCAGGTTTATAGGGCCTCTCATGGGTCAAGGCATCAAATACATCCGAAACAGCAACAATTCTGGCGGCAATGGGGATTTCTTCTCCTTTAAGACCTTCAGGATATCCGGAACCATCCCAGCGTTCGTGATGACTGCGAGCTATTTCACGTGCTGTTTTGTAAAAGGGTTTATTCCCCAGGATCTTTTCACCTGCAATACAATGTGTCATCATCACAGTCCGTTCTTCATCCGTTAGAGGTCCTTGTTTTTTTAAAATATTATCCGGGACCTGGATCTTGCCTACATCATGCATTAAGCTAAAAAAACCTATTTGCTCGGATTCTTTGTAAGATAAGCCAAGACCCAGACAGATTTCCATTGTCATATCCCTGATTCTGTACACATGGTTCCCTGTGTCGTCATCTTTTGCCTCAGCCGCTAAAGCGAGCATGATAACACCTTCCCTTACAACTTCTTCAAGTTGGGATGTTCTTTCCTGAATTAACCCTTCAAGATTTTTATTGACAAGCTTAAGCTGCTTATTCTGCTCAACAATCAATTCCTGCAGCCGTTTATTCTCCACTGTGAGATTATAATATTCAAAAGCTTTTGAAATACTGTCTTCTAAGACGGATTTTTCCCAGGGCTTTGTCAGATATCCGAAAATTTGAGAACGATTGACAGCCGCCATGGTATTTTCAAAACTGCTGTAACCTGTAAGAATGATCCTGACCACATCCGGATTATGCCGTCTGGCGAATTCCAGGAATGTAACGCCGTCCATCTCGGGCATCATCTGATCTGAAAGAATGACCCCAATGTCATGGTTTTTGAGTAGATTCAACCCCTGAATGCCGGAATTAGCGGCATAGATAATGTATCCCCCATTCCTTAGTTCTCTTTTCAGGCTGCTTATCACATTCGGTTCATCATCTACAATAAGTAAATTTCTGTTGATTTTACTATGATTTTCCATGCCTGCTTCCATTTAATTTTTGGTAACCGTTCATTAGTGGTACTGGCGGACCCTTACTGATTTCCATCAAACGGGTATTTGTACAGTAAAAGTGGTGCCCTTCCCTACCCTGCTCTCTACATTAATGTTCCCGTTATGTTTTTTTATGATGTTATAGGCAACATTTAAACCTAAACCTGTTCCCTTGCCGACATCTTTGGTTGTAAAAAAAGGATCAAACAATTTCGATATATTTTCTTCAGGAATGCCTGTTCCCGTATCACTGACCTTGATTTCAACATGCCCGTCAAGGGCAGCAGTTGAAATAACGATCTCTCCATTTTCCTCAATAGCCTGAACAGCATTGACAAGCAAATTCATAAAGACCTGATTGAGCTGCTGTGGGTAGCACTTGACAAGGGGAAGTTTTCCATATTCTTTTGCGACCGTTGCTTTGTATTTAATTTCATTCCAGACAACATTAAGAGTTGAATCTATGTTCTCGTTTATATCAACAGATTTTAACTGGTCATATCCGGGATGAGCAAAATTCTTGAGATCAAGGACAATCTTCCTGATACGTTCTGTTCCCTCACGACATTCTTTTATCAGGTCCGTAATATCATTAAGCAGGAAATCCAGATCAATTTCCTGCTCAAACGTTATAATATTATTTACCTGCTCTGTAACAGGCGCTGGAATATCAACACTTACGGATATATCCGCCAAAAGTTTTTTGTATTTTTTTATGACTTCATAAATATCATTCTGATAATCCGATAATGTTTTAAGATTACTACTTACAAATCCGGTTGGGTTATTAATCTCATGGGCCACTCCTGCCGCGAGCTGGCCTATGGATGCCATTTTTTCAGATTGCATAAGCTGGGTATGGCTTTTTTTTGCCATTTCCTCCAGATCGATGATCCGTTTACCAGCCTTTATACGAACCATTAGTTCATCAGGATTTACAGGCTTGATCGCAAAATCATCTGCTCCGCTTGAAAACCCGTAAACCAAATCCTCCTTCTTATTTTTGGAGGTCAGAAGGATAATATAGATATAATCAGGGAGACTGGCTGCCCTTATCTTCCGGCATAATGTTACGCCATCAATTTTGGGCATCATCCAGTCCATGATTATTATCCTGACTTTATTTTTCTGAATCAATTCCCATGCTTCCTCTCCATCTTGAGCTGTTATCGTCTCATAACCCCATTTTTCAATGACTTTCTTTATGAGAAGATTTGAGGCCCGGTTATCATCAACTATTAAAATTTTCATGTCGTTTACCTTTTATATTCAGCGCCTGAACGGAAACCCTGAAATATGTTTTTTTAATTTTGTTTAGAGATGCCCGACTTGCTAAAATTGCTTTCTTTTTTTAACTCAAAACCCAAAACCAAAAACTCAAAACCGTGCCTGAAGGGGAAGGGTCGTCCAGGCATTAGTTATGCAGGATTCAGGAATTAAGCTTTTCTACTAACTTCTCATATGTTTTGGTGAAATCTCTGACCATAGGTTCCAATCCTTCCATTAAATTCTCTCGGGCAAGGTCATCAATCATTTTCGCCTGCTCATATAATTCCTGAAGGCCCAAGTTACCGGATGCCCCTTTGATTGAATGAGACCTGCTATGAACTTTTTCCCCGTCTCCTGCAGCGAGCGCTGTTTTTAATTCTTTCAGGTCTGAGGAAGTTCTTTCAACATAAAGCTCAAGAATTTCTGTATATTCTTCTAAATCCAGTCCCAGGTTGTCTGCCAATTTTTGAATTTCCATTAGTTATCTCCTATTATTGCTGAATAAAAACGGTGATTTAATAAATTAATCATAATTGCGCACGGATTTGGGTCGGATTCGGAATCCCGAGAGCCTGCGAGACTCGGAACAACTTCAGGCGCTTCAAACTCAATTAACTTGAAAATACTCTGCCACAAAAAACACGAAAATAATGGCATCCTTCATTTTGAGGTAAAAGTAGTTGACACTTTTATTGGTACTAAAAATTATAAATTGTAGAAGAGGCTTATAGCCTCTTAAACAAGCGGCAGGATGCCGCTGCCACTTTTCTGCCAAGTGTAAAGTAAAAATGAAGGATACTAAAATAATTACTAGGAGGCTGTCCGGGAATGCCCTTTTTCCCAAACTCTGCGTTATGCTCAAAAAATTATCCTCGAAATATCAACTATATGTCTGCGGTAATTTTTTGAGCAAGCCTTGATTTTGAAAAAAATTGC
>JAGGXA010000123.1 GCA_021163285.1 Deltaproteobacteria bacterium
GCCCTTTTTCCCAAACTCTGCGTTATGCTCAAAAAATTATCCTCGAAATATCAACTATATGTCTGCGGTAATTTTTTGAGCAAGCCTTGATTTTGAAAAAAATTGCTATTCCCGGACAGCCTCCTAAGGTTCGCCCCTGCGCTCGCACAAAATCAATATATGTCATATCAACCTTCAACCTTTAACCTTCTATCTTTGAACCCGTGAACGGTTACAAATTATAATCGTAAAAGGCTATAATTTCAGAATTATCTACAAACATTCATGCCTAAAACAGCAAAAATCCCAAAAGCAGCTATAACAAGGCTTTCCATATATTACAGACAGCTTGAATACCTGGAATCAAAGGGTTGTCAAATGGTCTCTTCGGAAAAATTGGCCGGTCTATGTCATGTCAATTCTGCTCAGGTAAGAAAAGACCTGGGTTATTTCGGAGAATTTGGGATTCGAGGTGTTGGTTATGATGTTGTTAACCTTTTGGCCCAGCTCAAGAATTGTCTTGCATTGAACCGTAATTGGAATATCGGCCTTGTCGGTGTTGGCAGGTTAGGGGCCGCTCTCCTGCACTACCAAAACGTATCCGTCAGGGGTTTCAGGTGTGTCGCCGCATTTGACAATAATCCAGCTTTGATCGGGAAAATAATACCGCATAATCTGGTAATCAGGGATATCAAAGACCTGTGCCGGGTGGTACAGGAATTGAATATTGAAATTGGTGTTATCACAACACCTCCTGAAGTTGCACAAGGTGTGGCAGAACTTTTTTTAAAAGCCGGAGTGAATGCTATGCTGAATTTTTCTCCTGCCAGAATACGGGTTCCGGATAGTTGTCTCGTTGAAAATATCGATTTTACAGTTAAACTGGATATCCTTACTTATAAAATAAGTCATGGTATCGGGCTTTAAGGGTTCGCACAAAAACCGGCTTTGAAACGATTGGCGTTTTTTTCCGTACACTATATGTTTTGCAACTCAGGTAGATAGCCTTCAGCCTTATACCTTTCACCTAAACACCAAAGTCGCATATCATAAACATCGGAGGATAAACACATGAAAAAGAAATGGCAGGTTATTTTTTCAACATTTATCTTTATGATCTTTTTTGTCAATCCGTCAATAGCTATTGAGTCTCTTGGTCCTAAAGTTAGTATTGAAGAACAGGAGTTTGATTTTAAAGAAGTCAAGCAAGGCGATATCATTGAACATTCATTTATTGTCAAAAATATTGGAGATCAACCCCTCGAAATAAAATCCGTCAAACCGGGATGAGGTTGCACTGCGACCTATTTTGACAGGTTTATCTCCCCGGGCGGGGAGGGCAAAATAACGCTTAAAGTTCGAACAAAAGGCTATCAGGGAACTATTTGCAAGAGCGCCAGGATATATACTAATGACCCGTCCAATGAAAAGATGCGCTTGAGTATGAAGGGAAGTGTCAAGGTATGTATTTATCTCTTACCGCGAAGGGTGTCTTTTTTCGGAGATCCTGACAAAAAGATCATCAGAAAAGTTGATATTAAGGCCATGCTTGACAGGCCTTTAACACTTAATCCTGTCAAATTTGACCTCAAAGACAGATTGAAATATAAGATAGAGGAAATTCAAAAAGGGCGGATGTTCCGGATCAGCTTTGAAACCATCCCGTTTGAAACTATCCCGGTAACGGGAAAGATGTTTCAAGGTTCTTTAAAGCTTCAAACCAACTACCCAGAAAAACCTGAATTGGTTATATGGATAAGGGGACGCTTTGCAATTAAGGATTAAAAATCAAGAATTATGAATTAGGTTGCCGACGTAAGGCGGGACACCTTGAAATTTCAGCGGTCAGAGAGGTGTAGGGACGAGTCTTGTATTCCGCCTGATCGCAGGTGGACGATGACCCATCTGCAAGTTTCCTGAATTGGTAGCCATGAATTGCTGCCTGGGAACCGGGGCAAAGTTGAGTTAAGCGCCTTTGAATTTTACCCTGCCGGATTTTCTCTTGCCTTCCTGAACCCGGAACGTTTATTAAATATTTACCGGAATTAAATGAACCCTAAAGATATAGTAGAAATATTTACAGACGGCGCATGCAGCGGAAACCCCGGCCCCGGGGGTTATGGCGCTATTTTGAGATGGGGCGGCGAAGTTAAGGAAATTTCCGGTTGCGATCCTGACACCACTAATAACAGGATGGAAATGATGGCCGTGATTGAGGCCTTGTGTCAACTCAAAAGGCCGTCCACAGTTATTCTGACCACGGATTCCAGGTACGTAATTAAGGGCATGACGGAATGGATATCAGGCTGGATCAAGCGGAACTGGAAAAATTCACAAAAAAAACCGGTTTTAAACAGGGACTTGTGGGAACAGCTTCTCCAGCATAGCAAACCACACAAGATCAGTTGGAAATGGATAAAAGGCCATAATGGACATGCTGAAAATGAACGTTGTGATCAGCTGGCACGAAACGCTCTCGAGGATTGTCGCTGATCTGCATTTTGTAACAAGGGACGAGGACAAAGGAAGTTATTTCGTCCTTGTCCCTAAGGGAACTTACAGAAAATAATCTCGGCATCCTGCTTGCCCTTTTGTCCGTTTTCTACGTTGCGGTAACAGTTGTATCGTTCACTATGCAACTGTTGCCACGCCTTGAAGACGAACAGAAATTCTGCGCGATATACATAGATTATTTTCTTCCAGTTCCCTGATGATTTTCCTGTCCGGCTGAATCCTGAACTCGTGAACAGGTTATATAATGAGGTTGACAGAGATGGAAAAGGAATGGCGACAAGCGCTTGAAAAAATGACCTACGGCATATATGTCCTGACTACTTCCTGGAAAGAGGAGATCAACGGGATGATCGCATCCTGGGTTTCCCAGGTCTCTTATGAACCACCCCTTGTAATGGCTGCCATCCACCGGGATCGCTATTCCCATTCCCTGATTGAAAAGGGAAGGCATTTTGCTCTGCATGTGCTTGCAAAAAAACAGAGTGATTATCTCGAACGTTTCAGGGGGCCGGATCCTGCCGCCAGGTTTGCCTCCATTGAATGGGTTACGGGAAAATCGGGCTGCCCGATCCTGAAAGATAGTGTCGCCTATATAGAATGTGAAGTAAATGACATATTAACTCCCGGTAATCACACTCTCTTTATAGGTGAGATCAAGGATGCCGGCGTATTTTCGGATGAGGTAATTTTAAGTACTCTCGATTTTGCCAGAACATATACCGGCAAGGCGTAAGAGTCCGGCAAAGCTGTCCGGGAATAGCAATTTTTTCCAAAATCAAGGCTTGTTCAAAAAATTACCGCAGGCATATAGTTGATATTGGAGTCTCGCAGGCTCGCTTAGCTATGAGGATAATTTCTTGAGCATAACGCAGAGTTTGGGGAAAAGGGCATTATTTTCGGACAGCCTCATAGACGAAAAGCAACATCTACAAAGCTGAAATCAGGTTTGAAAGATACCCGAATTTCTAATTTAAACGTTCCGTAAACGGTGACAAATTTATTTTACTATTTAGTGTCCATCCATAAATAGGATAGTTTGTTCGAGATCAAGACACTCTAAAATTTTAACCACAGGAATAGATTGAGTATTTCAAGGATTAAAATTTTAGCGCAACGCAGATATCGGGCAGGTAATCGAGCCCGCGAGACTCCGAAATAGCCATTTATGGATGGGCACTATTTAAGGATGTCCCCCCCCCCTTAGACGCCCTGATCCTCAGCAATCACATAATATCAGCAAGCCCGATGAGTCTGAAAGAGGCTGATACGCTCGTTACTTTATCTTCCCATTCCGCTCCAATCCTCACACCCCAGCACTGGCTCTCATAATCCAGCCAGTACTGATTCGAAATTCTTTCATGAAGCTCAAGGTCTTTTTCCCACAAACCACCAATGGAAAACCCATGGACAAGGTTAAGGTTGATCTCCAGGTTTATGTTTTTAAAATTATCTTTTTCATAAAGGTAATTGAGCTTATAGGTATCTTTTCTTCCTCCCAATCTGTCTATTAATGCTGTAAGCGACAGGTCGGCATATTCCAGCTCATGATCATAATGGTTCCATCTTATCTCAGCGTCACAATCAATATATCTGATGGATGTTACATCCAATGTGAGCGCCAGGGGTGTAAAAGGTCTCCTTTCTTCTCCCCTTTCCTTATCGTGCCTCTCTTCGTCAATATCATAGCCCTGAATAAGATTAAGTTTTGCCCACTGCCGGTATTTGACATTTCCTTTTTTGTCTTCCACGCGGGCATCGAGATAATTTTCAAGGGAAAAGGTGATTAGATTCTGATCACCTTCAGCATCAATCGAATTAAACCATGGGCTTTTATCCTCTTCGGACTGGTTAACCCGGTAATTATATTTAAATGTCGGCGTTATCTTGTGCTTCAGTTTCTTTACCCGGCTCCATCCCGGATCATATATTCGTTCCAGATTGGTTGAAAGTCTGGCGCCGGTCTCATAGGCCTTTCTATTCTGATGTTCATTCCTGCCTTCAATATTATCAAACCACTGCATATTATATTGATAACGGAATACAGGCTCAAATTCCAGATAAGGCCCACGCAATAATGGGAATCTAAGCTCCGGCACAAGAGAAACTTGATGGCCCTTTTCTCCGGCCTTTCTCCATATATATTCATAGTCTGATTCAAGGCTGTAAAACATTGGTAATTTCATTACCTGTTTATGCGGCAAGATAAAATCAAGGCCTGCCAGCGATTGAGGTGTCTCATCATCAAGGGACTTATCCTGGGGTTGATTATAGCTCGAAAGGGCCTGAAGACTAACATCATCGAAATCACGACTGAGTCTTAATGCCGATCTTCTTGTGGGTGATTTTTTTTCTTCTACGGGCCGTCCTGATTCCTTTTCAAGGTCAGGTCTTGCATCTATACCGAAAAGCCCTTTATCAAATTCTCTTAAGTAGTCCTGGTCGCTTACATAGTCTATATCGAGTCTGGCCAGGATATCGAGGGGCAGATCCTGGTCACTTTTGCCTCTTACCCAGTAACGGGTATTGTTGGTCCTGTCAAAAGGACTGATGTCCACATCGTCAGAGTCATTCAAATCCTTATCCTTTCTGTCGGAGAGGATATCCATGAGTAAAAGCCCCTCTGAATTTTCGTCAGCTTGATACCTGAATTCCAGCCCCTGCATGTACCCCCTTTTACTCATATAGCGCTGATAAAAAGTGGCGTCCGTTTGATCGGAGATGGCCCAGAAAAAGGGGAGTTCAATAATTGCTCCATTTCGGGTGGAATCTCCTGCCCTGGGCAGCAGGAAACCTGTCTGGCGGCTGGTCTTTGCAGGAAAGATCATATAGGGGATATAAAATATCGGAATGTCTTTGATCCTGAAAGTAGCATGCTTTATAGTCCCATAATCCTCGATAGTGACTTTTATGGCCGAGCCCGTAATGGTCCAGTCAGGTTTATCTCCGTCACAGGTTGTCAGCCTGCAATCCTTGATTATGTAAGTCTTTTCCGCTGTCTTCTCTATTACACTGCCGCTTATATAATAATGGTTTTCGCTTAAAAAGATCTGACCGTTATTGATTTTTCCGGACTGGTTTTTGAGGTCAAATACACCCTGATCGCCCCTGAGAATATCTTTATCTGACTCTAACCTGACATTGCCTGACATCTTTGCAATCCCGGATTCCATACTATAAACTGCCTTCTGAGCATAGAGGCGCTGGTCTCCTTTTTTAATTATTACATCTCCTTCAGCAACGTAAACCTTCCCATCCACCTTATAAATTAATCTGTCAGCCGTAATCTGCCATGGGATATTCTCATTGTCGAGAAAATGCTCTGTTGGCAAGCTTATTTTAGCTGAAGAAATCCCGCCATAAGAGATAATTAACGCAAGGACAGCAATAAAAAAAAATGCATGTTTTGTCTTAATTTGTGTGCTGATGATTTGTCTCCATAAACCATACAGGTTTCTAAGCTGGAAAATAAGAACCAGGTGAAAAGCAACATCTGCAAAGTGTAAATCAGGTTTGAAGGATATCCGAATTTCTGATTTCAATTTTCAACGTTCCGTGAACAGTTACAGTTATTTTTGCGCAGGTCCTAACTGTAAACCGTGAACGGTTACCGTTTTTTATACATTATCCGGCATATATGTTTCAGAATCAAAATATGTCATAGCTTCTCCCACAGTAAATAGTGAGCCGCATACAACAATTAAATCTTTTGGTCCGGCAATTTCCATTGCCCTGTCAAGGGCGTCCGTTAAACAATGAATTGCCTCTCCCGGTTTTTTTAGAAAGGCCGCCTCCGCCATCAGGTCTTCCGGATCGGCAGCTCTTGGATAGACAGGCCTTGTATAAATCACGTAATCGGAAAGCGGAACAATCCCTTTGAGTATCTGCCCAATTTCCTTATCTTCCATTACACCCAACACCAGGATTAACCGCTTGTATTTGAAATCAGTTTTTATTGAGGCTGAAAGCACTCTGATTGCTGCCGGATTATGGGCTCCATCAAGTAAAATGTCAGGTCTCCTGCCCAGGACATGCATTCTTCCGGGCCATGAAACATTTTTTAGCCCTTCCCGGATATCGTTGTTAGAAATTTCAACCCCTTTTTCCTTCAAAACTTCTACAACAGCGAGGGCGATAGCGGCGTTGCGACCCTGAAAATGTCCTTTCAGTCCAAGCTCTAACCTGTTAAGCCGATGTTTTATACCATAGTAATGAAACCCCGAATCTGTTAATCGATACCTGATATCTTTTCCAACCTGCAATAGAGGTGCCTTTTTTTTCTCACAAATAGATTTAAAGACATTCAACACGCCTGGTTGAGTGGCTCCTGTAATAACATCAACTCCATTTTTTATTATTCCACCCTTCTCACCTGCTATGTCCGACAGTCTTGATCCTAAATAAAACTGATGTTCCATAGAAATATTCGTGATTACACAAAGAATGGGTGAGATCACGTTTGTGGCATCAAGCCGCCCCCCCATCCCTGTTTCCATAATGGCAATATCGGTTTTCTCACGCGCGAAATATGCTATGGCCATGGCAGTTGCAGCCTCAAAAAATGTGGGAGGTTCACTCTTATCAATAACATTTTTTAATTCATCGATAAGGGCTATGACTTTTTCCTGCGTAATTTCATTGTTATTGATCCTGAAACGCTCTGTAAAACGCACGAGGTGCGGAGATGAATAAACCCCCACCCTTAGGCCGGCTTCTATAAAGATGGAAGCGCATATGGCCGCTACCGAGCCTTTGCCGTTGGTTCCCGCAATATGGATATATTTTTGTCCATTCTGTGGATTTGAGAGGGATTTTAACAGGTTGGAGGTCTTTGAAAGGCCAAATTTAATGCCGAATTTCTGAAGAGTGTAAAGATATTCTAATGCTTCTTGATAAGAGGCGTTTGTATTTGCCATACGGTCTGACCTTTCGAAAACAGGTGGTTGGGTTTAACTTCGGCTACTTTAGGGAATTTACAGAATAAAGGATGGATTTCCAACATCAAACATTCAACTCTGAACCATTGAACACGTGAACGGGTACCCGAGTTTGTTATTCCTGACAACATTATTATTCAAGTAATACCGGCTATCAATTGATCAACATATTGGTCAAACAATATGCTCTTTGTCAATTTAAAAGTGTGGATAGGCGCTCATCAAGCAGGAAAAGTTCATTTGTAAGTAACTGCATCATTGCAGCGCATTTTAATTGACGTATAAATCATTTTTTTCTATATTCTTGTGCATAGTATAAAACTTTTTCAGTAATCCTGAACCTGACCTAAATCTGTGCCCCTGCTTGTGAAGGTTATTTCTTCCCCGTTCCTAACAACCGCTTACGAATTTATTTCGACCTGCACTATTAACCGTTAGCGATTAGCATTAATATGCAGGATGTAACATAATAGAGAATTTCAGGGCGCAATACAAAAAAGTGATTGATAACAGGGTAAAATGGCATTTTTTGAATGTCGAATATCGAACAGGGAATTATGAATATAGAAGGAACAGGACAAATTTGATCTTGAAGAACGACTAATCGCGTTTGTCGTACGTGTTATTCGAACGGCAGAATTATTGCCAAAAAGAAAAAGAACAAGACTTCATGATTTGCAATTCCTTGTTCGATATTCGACATTAAATCAGCATGTTAAACGAAAAGCATCCTTTATCTGAAAAATGTCCTTTTTTTGTATTGCAGCCGAATTTAATCAATAGGTCAAAAAGCTGACCGCTAATGGCTGGAAGCTAACAGCACAGGACGATTTATTTACGAATCCCTGACGGTCAGGAGATTGTCCGAGAATAGTAATTTTTTCCAAAATCAAGGCTTGAGAAAAAAAATTACCGCAGGCATGTAGTTTATATCGGAGTTTCGCAAGCTTGCTTAGGTACGAGGATATTTTTTTCGCATAACGCAGAGTTTGGGAAAAAGGGCATTCTCGGACAGCCTCATAGGACTATGATGAAATATTTTAATCCAGTATTTTTATTCCTTTTCTCTTTTTTGACGTTCTTTTTGCTTCCTGTTTCAGGTCCTTTATGGGCAGAAGGTCCGTTTCCGGAGCCAAGAGGGTTAATAAATGACTATGCCAATGTAATTCCACCAGAGTATGAAAGCCGTATCGCAGCGATTACGGAAGAGCTTCTTCAAAAGACAGAGGTTCCCGTAGTTATTGTGACCATGCCGGATATTGGAGGTGAGGAGTATAACGATTATGCAAACCGCCTGTATGAGGCATGGGGGATCGGCAAAAAGGGCGAGGATAAAGGTGTTCTGGTTTTTGTGACCGTCAAGGAAAGAAAGATGCGCATTGAAACCGGCTATGGCACTGAGGGTATTATCCCGGATGGTCTCGCTGGTGAGATACGAGATCGTTACATACTCCCATATCTCAGGCAGGACAGGTTTGGTGAAGGTCTGCTTAATGGAACTATTGCCATTTCCGGGATTATAGCAAAGGAGGCCGGGATTACAATCAGCGGTCGGCAAGGTGCGCTGGCGCCAAAGAAGGAATCTTCCATCTTATCTCTGCTACCTATCCTTTTGATCATTATTTTGTTGATATTTACATCAAGAAGACGCGGCTTATCATTTATGATGCTCCTGGCCTTGTTACTTGGCGGAGGGGGCCGAGGTTCCGGGTTTGGCGGTGGAGGACATGGAGGCGGGTTTGGCGGGTTTGGAGGCGGGTTTGGCGGTTTCGGAGGCGGCATGAGCGGGGGTGGTGGTGCTGGTGGAGGTTTTTAGGATATTGACTAAGGGCTCGCGTAAAAATAACTTAACATTTTGGCATCTCATCTTCAGGTCATTTTCGGCAGATCTTAAAGAGCAAAAACCTTGAAATAGCTCACTATTACTGCGCCTTTTGCTCTTTAAAATCTACCTAACCTAAGTCTGAGCGCCAATTCTGTAAAGTTATTCTTGAGCGAACCCTAAGGAGGGATTATGACTAAAATTCCCAAAGATCCAAGAGATATATTTGCTGAGTTTACTGAAGATTATAAGGACCTCTGCGGTGATGATCTGATAAGCATTATTCTTTACGGCAGCGCTGTCGGCCCGGACTACCGACCAGGCAAGTCCGATATAAATTTCATGATTGTTCTTGCTGAAAACGGCATTGATCATCTTGACAGGATGTTTAACGTCGTAAAAAAATGGCGGAAAAGAAATGTTACAGTTCCCCTCTTTTTGACGGAGGAATATGTCAAAACTTCACTTGACGTATTCCCAGTTGAGTATATGGCCTTCAAGAAAAGCTATATACTTGTATTTGGGAAAGATATCTTAAAGGAGCTAAAGCCCAAACAGGAATATTTACGGCTCCAGTGTGAGCGTGAAGTGAAGGGAAAGCTGCTTTTGCTAAGGGAGGCATTTTTGTCAACATCAGGAAAGGGAAAGGCGCTTAAGGATGTTATTTGCCAGTCAAGCAGAGCTTTTATAGCCATTTTTAATGCGCTGATGTATCTGAAAGGAGAAGGACCTTTCGTCGGCAAACGGGGGTTGATAAAGAGCGCGTGCGAGGCATTTGACCTTGATAAGGCCCTTTTTGAAAAGCTCCTTGATATTAAAGAGGAAAAACTAAAGCCTGCCGGGGATGAAATGAGAAAAATATACCTTAAATATTTGACGGAAGTGCGAAAGCTTTCAAATCTTGTAGATACGTTGGGAGAATAATATGAATAGGACATTAAAAACACTGCTGATTGTATTCGGGATTATTGCTCTAATTATCTTTATGTCTTTTATGTACCTTAAAGGTACCTACAACAGCCTTGTAGCAATGGATGAAGGCGTCAAAGGTGCCTGGGCGCAGGTAGAAAATCAGCTCCAGCGTCGTTATGACCTGATTCCAAACTATGTTGAGACTGTAAAAGGATATGCTACCCATGAAAAAGAGGTCTTCGTAAAGGTCACAGAGGCCCGCTCAAGGGTAGCGGGCGCAACAAACATCAAAGACAAAATAAAGGCCAATAATCAATTGTCTTCCGCTCTTTCTCGTCTGCTTGTCGTTGTGGAACGTTACCCTGAGTTAAAGGCAAACACTAATTTTATACGTTTGCAGGATGAGCTGGCAGGCACTGAAAATCGTCTTGCCGTGGAAAGAAGACGTTTCAATGAAATGGTGAAAGCATATAATATAAAGATAAGGTCTTTCCCGACCAACATAATCGCCGGCTTTTTTCGTTTTGAAAAAGCTACATTTTTTGAGGTACCCAGGGAGCGCCATGAAGTCCCCAAGGTAAAGTTTTAATTGAAATGAGGGAGAGTGTGCGGTGATTGCGGATCTTACCGATAATTATGATATAAATCAGGAAAAACCGGTTGTTCTCCCAATTGACGGCACGGTTGACCTTCATACGTTTGCGCCGAAAGATGCGGCCTCAGTCGTTCATGAATACATAAGAGCATGTATGGAAAAGGGTATTTATGAGCTAAGGATTATCCATGGGAAAGGAAAGGGGGTTCTTCGCCGAATAGTGCATTCACATCTTGAAAGAAATCCGACAGTCCTTGACTTCAGGAGTGATGATGGTCCATCAGGCTGGGGGGTAACACTGGTCAGGTTGAAAATATAGCAGCCGTTCACGGTTATCGGTTTAAAGTTAACGGTTGAAAAATACAGTGAAATTCGGCTACCAACTTAAAGCGAGAGACTTTCTGCCATTTTGGCTTTATGACTGATTGAAGTTACAGGTTTCGGTGGATTCGTTTCGCTTAATCCACCCTGCCAACTTACGTTGCTATCTTGAACCGTAGGGTGGATTAAGGAGTGTAAGCGACGAATCCGCCAAAGTAGCTGTCCCACCTTAAGTTGATGGCCTGAAATTCAAATTATAAACAGGAAACTATGCCGCTTCTAACCGTGAACGGTTACAATAATGGGCACAAAAAGATTCAGAATACCGCAATAGTTGAAAAATCGGCCCAAAATTGAATATGTTCATCAACACTTCAAAAGTATAAAGGCCGAATTTCCAACTTCAACGTTCCGTGAACGTTTACAAAAACTCAAACGATGACCGGTCTTATGATATTTCAAAAAAAAAATATCTTCCTCGCTATTTCCTTTATCTTCCTGATCTCGCTATTTTTATTTATTGGTTTTGCTTACTACCTTTTAAGTCCTTTAGAGAAAGGAGGATATGACAGAGATTTCTTTGTCCGGGAGGGAGCAACCCTTAAAGATGTTGCAAAAGGGCTTGAGAAAAACAGGATTATTAAAAGCAGTGGGATATTCCAGTTCTGGGCCAGGATTTCGGGGGTCGGCAGGAGTATAAAGGCGGGGGAATATCGCCTGAATCCCGGCATGCCGCCTCTTAAGGTATTGGAGATACTTAACAGGGGTTTAGTTATAACCTGCAGGGTAACAATCCCGGAAGGCTATACGAGAAAACAGATTGGCGAGTTATTGGAGAAAAAGGGGCTTGTAAACCGCAGGGAATTCATTTCAAATACAGGATCCCATGATCTTGCAAAACGTTATGGAATAAATGCACCGGACCTTGAAGGTTATCTGTACCCTGATACATACCGGTTCAGCAAAGGAATGCCTGTAACGTCGATTATCCACGTTATGGTTAGCCGGTTTTGGGAGGTGACAACCCCCTTGAGTGAAAAGATAAAAGAATCGCGAATGACGACCAATGAGGTAGTTACCCTTGCATCTATCGTTGAAAAGGAGACAGGGCTTGATAGAGAAAGGTCGCTTATTGCAAGTGTTTTTTTGAATCGTCTGAAAAAGAAGATGCGGATAGAGAGTGATCCTACTGTAATATATGGCATTAAAGACTTTAACGGCAACCTGACGAGAAAAGACCTTGTCAGCCATACCAAATATAACACTTATGTTATTAGAGGACTCCCTCCCGGACCTATAGCGAACCCGGGTCTCGCCTCTATTAAGGCCGTGCTCTATCCGGCAAAGAGCGATTACCTGTATTTTGTGTCCCGAAACGACGGTAGTCACTGTTTTTCCAGTAAATTTTCCGATCATAACCGTGCTGTGAAAATCTATCAGAAAAAACGGCGCAGCAGAAAGTAAAGGGATTCGGCCGTGAACGGCTGCGAATTTATTATACGCATTATGAAAACCTCAAAGGATCAATTAACCTGCAATAATTTAGTTAAGCGTTCAATGCCTGCAAGGACGGGGAAATGCATTTCTTGCGGCGCCGTCCTGGTAAAACGGAGCAGACGTTACTGCACAGAAGGATGTCGCCGGCAAATAAACTGGGTGCTTGCGCTTTCAAAAGGATTGCTCAAGACCTTTAATGTCAGATATGCCGCCTTTTCTTTTACCGGTGAATATGTGATATTGGACCTGCTTCCATTCTGGTCAAAGGTAATTTCCAGGTTTATATACAGCAGGAAACCGGGCAGAAAACCGGCTGAAGACTTAAAAGACCTTGTCCTTCAATCCGGTGCGGAATGGCATTCCATGGTGAATAATAACAATTCCAAAAGCTATGCATCTCTCTTTTTATTGCAAAAAAATCATAACATAGACATCAATCCAAACAGCATCAAGCCGGACAGAAAAATCAACCCAAGGCTCTCAAAACATGAAAACCGTTGTTTAAAGATTCTTAAACTTGAAAGAAAAGATTTGTCCACTGATTGCCATGTCGTTAAAATAAACTCTGCCTATAAAAAACTTGCAAAGATCCACCATCCTGACAAGGGTGGGGATGAAGCTAAATTCAAGCAATTAAACGAGGCCCATAAACAGATGCTCCTTTGGGTGGAAAACCCGAATTACACTTCAAAAAAAGCCCTTTATGGCTGCTGGTCCTATGATGGTTCAGTCGGCAGATGGTCTCCTCCTTTATAAAGGATTCAAGGTTCAAAGATTCAGGCTTAGAAACGAGGACAAATTAACTTCCCCAAATCCGCGCGTCTACTTGATGATGTTATTCCGTCCTCGTCCCTTGGAGACTTTTCAGTCTTCTCATTCTCTTTTTTATCTCCCCCTCAAAACCCCTTCCAGTCGGTATGTAAAATTGGCGATTTTTTATTTTTTCAGGTAGATAATCCTGCTTTACCAGGGCGTCGGGATAATTATGGGGATAGAGGTATTTCCTGCTATAGCCGAGCTTTTTCATCAATGCCGTAGGCGCATTTCTGATGTGAAGGGGAACCGGTTGTGCCCCTGATCTTTTGATCTCTTGTTTCAGATTTTTTTCCGCTAAGTAAAGCGCATTGCTTTTGGGCGCTGTAGCAAGATAAACAGCAGCCTCGATTAACGCAAGTTCAGCTTCCGGGGGGCCGACCTTTTGCCAGGCATCAAAGGCTGAAAGGGCTATCTGCAAGGCATTTGGATCAGCCATGCCAATATCTTCGGATGCGAACCGGATCATTCTCCGCCCTATAAAGAGCGGGTCTTCTCCAGCCGTCAGCATCCTGTACAACCAGTAGATGGAAGCCTGAGCATCGCTGCCTCTCAAACTTTTATGAAATGCTGAAATCAGGTTATAATGCTCTTCTCCATTCTTGTCATAAGGCAGCGCCTTCCTGTCAGTAGCAGTTTCAACTGTCTTAATGTCAACCAGAACCTCCCCTCCATCCTGACCGTCAAGGGCATGGAGAACCGAAGCTTCGAGATTATTAAGGGCCACGCGCGCATCTCCGCGCGAAAACGCAGCAAGGAATTCAAGGGCATCCGGCATGATTTCAATATCCATTCTTCCAAACCCCTTTTTATCGTCTTTGATTGCCTTGGATAAAAGGTTTTTGATCTCCTTTTTACATAGGGGATTAAAGATCATTACTCTTGTCCTTGAAAGAAGGGGAGGGATTACTTCAAATGATGGGTTTTGAGTTGTAGCGCCGATCAGGATTATTAGTCCGCTCTCCACATGGGGGAGGAAGGCATCTTGCTGGGCCTTGTTAAATCTGTGGATCTCATCTACAAAAAGGATAGTGGGTTTACCTGAGACAGACAACTCTTTTTTTGCATCATCAATGATCTTTCTCAGTTCCTTAACGCCTGAAGTGACTGCTGAAAATGCCGTGAAAGGAAATCTGACATAATGTGCCATAATCCTCGCAAGTGTGGTTTTTCCGGAACCGGGTGGCCCCCAGAAGATAAGAGGAAATATACGGCCTGATCTGAGCGCCCTGGTTAATACGCAATCAGGGCCTACGAGGTGATCCTGACCTAAAAAATCCTCCAGGTTTTCAGGCCTCATCCTCTCTGATAGGGGGATATAATTATCCATTTAATATAGACCTCATAGATTAATTGAAAAATTGGGCATCCTTCATTTTGAGGTAAAAATAGCTGATACTTTTATTGGAACTAAAAATTGTAAATTGCAGAAGAGGCTTATAGCCTCTTCAATCAGCGGCAGGATGCCGCTGCCATTTTTCTGACAAGTGTAAAGCAAAAATGAAGTATGACAAAAATTGACTGTTTTTCGTTCAGGCAGTAATTAAGAGTTATTAATCTGTCTCAATCTGTGTTCATCTGTGTCTATCTGTGTCCAAATTCTTTTTCTTAAAATCTAAAAGATAAACACTAAAACACAAAATAGAATAATACCTAAAACCTGCATAAACTATTTTCAAGAAGAAAATTATGCTTTTAATATCAACTAATTACAGAAATGTTGTGCTTGTATAACACGCATTAATATGA
>JAGGXA010000102.1 GCA_021163285.1 Deltaproteobacteria bacterium
AATTTATTTCCAGTCCCAATCAGTTTGGTGTCTCTTTAAAAAAGTCCTTCAGCGTTAAGGCAATCCTGCCGAATGCCTCCTTATCTTTCACCTCTGTAATCCTTATCAATTCTTTACATGCCTCATGATACCGAACCATAAATTCCGTTGCTGCGGCATTTTCCATTAATAGCGACTCAAACAGGGTAACCGGCTGCTCAAAGATAGATTCTATTCGATCAAGCCTTCGTTTGAAGGTCTCGGTTGAACATTTTATTATGTCTTCAACCTTAAACCCTGACCGGCTTATACACAGAGCGAGAGCGAAAGTTGAAAAATGATTGACCCCCTGTATAAGGCCCATCATACGATCATGTTCTTCCGGCTCCATGCAAATAACTGTAAAGCCTGATTTTACCAGTATTCCGTTGAGCCATTTAAGCCATTTTTCGCCCCTTCCGGGACAGAGAGCAATCCTTAAACCTTTTATCTTTTTCTCATCCGGTCCGAACAGAGGATGAACTCCTGCCACCTCGGACCGGGTAAATTTCAGCATTGTTTCAACAGGAGCCTTTTTTATAGACGTAAGGTCCATAAGAAACCCATCTTCGGGAACTAAAGGCCCTATCTCCCGTATAACCCTGTCAGTAACCGATATTGGCACGGAAACAATTACAACATCGCTTTTTTTTGCCATATCCGCAGGGGCAAGAGGTGTCTTTCGGCCTGCATAAGAAACATTCAGACCCTGGTTTTCAAAGAATTTTACAAACCAGGAACCAATACCGCCTGTGCCTCCGACAATACCTATTTTAGGGCCGACTAACTCCACGGCTCATCTCCCGAAGGAAATGACCCCAACCTTTTTAAAAATGCACAGCGTTCTTCCATCTCCTTTATGGCTTCATGCACATTACTATCCTGCTCGTGTCCTTCAATATCCGCAAAAAACAGATATTCCCAGTTTCTTGTCTTCATAGGCCGGGACTCAATCCGGGTCATGTTGATATTTCTTTTAACAAGACTCTCCAATGCCTTATACAGGGCTCCTGATTTATCATTTAAAAAGAAAAGGATAGATGTCTTGTCCTTACCCGTGGGGGCAGTTTCTACCTTTCCGACTGCGAGAAACCTGGTCACATTGTCCGGACTATCCTCTATATTTTCCTCCAGCATGTTTAAACCATAAGTAGCAGCGGAAAGCCTGCTTCCCACTGCGGCTGACTCCGGATCATCAGCCGCCATCCTGGCTGCAAGAGAAGTGCTCCCCACCTCTCTTATCAGGATACCTGAAAGGTGGTTTTTGATCCATGACCGGCATTGCGCCACCGGCATGGGATGGGAATAGAGACACTTAATCTTGCTTATACTCTCTGATTTGCTCAACAGGTTATGTCTTATCCTTAAAAACAACTCAGAGCTGATCTTCAGATCATACTTGTAAAGCAGGTCCATGGTACTATTCACGGCACCCTCATATGAATTCTCAATCGGCACAACACCCTGCCGGCAAATACCCTTTTCGACCAAGCTGAAGACCTCTTCGATTGTCTCAACAGCACGAAATGAAACTGAACGACCGAAAATAGATATAGCCGCCTGGTGGCTGAAAGTAGCATCAGGGCCTAAAAAAGCCACGGACAGGGGTTCCTGTACCAAACGGGCAGAAGAGATGATCTCATTAAAAATATGGGAGATTGTTTCTTTGGTCAAGTTTTTAAGGTTTTTTGACGTTAATCTCTTCAATACCTCTTTTTCTCTCGCAGGGTCAAGCACTTCAAGCCCAAGGTCTCTCTTTATTTGACCAATTGCGACTGCAATGGTCTGTCGCCTTGATAAAAGGGAAATAATCTGTTCATCCACACCATTTATTTCTTTTCTATAGCGGTCCAGGGCCTGTCGCCAATCTTCGTTATTTTCCTCTTGTTTCACCTTTTTCTCCCGTCCAGGGGACGAGGACGAAATAACATCCCCGGGCAGGCGCACGGATTCAGGCCGGGTTTGTTCGATCTAAGAAAACAAAAGTTGCGGGAATAGTGAGTTATTTCAAGACTTCTGTACTTTTAGACCGGGCAAAGATGGCCTGAAGCTGTAATGCATAGTTGGGGAAGTTAATTTGTCCTCGTTCCTAACTATCTTCAAGGAAGTTCAATGCCTCTTCAACCTTTGCGCCCTTATGAACAATCATAGAGAGAGCTCCAACAATTTTTACCGGGTTTTGATGCTGGAAAACGTTACGTCCAATCGAAGTTCCTTTCGCTCCTGCATCGATTGCCCCTTTAACCATCTCCAGGATTGCCCGGTCGGAATCCATCTTCGGACCGCCGGCTATAATGACTGGAACCTGGCAGCCATCCACTACATCTTTAAAACTATCAGGGCTCCCTGTATATGAGACCTTTACCACATCAGCTCCAAGCTCAGCGCCCAGCCTGGCGGCATGTTTTACCGCCTCAGTGTTATATTCATCCTTGATCGTTGCACCCCTTGGATAGACCATCGCCAAAAGAGGCATCCCCCAATCAGATGCCTTGTATGCAATCTTCCCTAAATCACTAAGCATTTCCCTTTCATGCCTGTTTCCGATATTGATATGGACAGAAACGGCATCTGCTCCCAATTTAACCGCCTCTTCCACGGTGCAAACAAGGGTCTTTGCGTTCGGCTCCGGAGATAGAGAGGTGCTCGCTGACAGGTGAACTATCAAACCCATATCCGGCCCGCTTTTTCTGTGCCCCTGCGCAACTATTCCCTTATGCACAACCACTGCATTGGCGCCGCCTTCAGCTACCTGACTCATAGCCTGCTTCATATCGATTATACCGAGAATAGGCCCCATACTAACGCCATGATCCATCGGAACAATAACGGCCTTGTCTGTATCGCGACTAATGATACGCTCCAGCCTTATCGCTTTGCCACTCATTTTAATACCTCCTTAAATGATTTATAAAAAATTACTCATTTCCAACTTCAAATTTCAAACTGTGGGATCTACAAATTGTCTCATCACCTTCAAACGCAGGTAATGATCAGCAAGAGTAATCCTGACCATAGCCTCAAGCACAGGGTTGATACGCGGGATTGCCGAAACATCATGCCTGCCTTTCAATTTTATTTTTGCGCCATGACCTTCCCTGTCTATCGTATCCTGTTCCCGGCTTATCGATGGAATCGGCTTCACAGCAGCCCTCAGAATAATTTGATCCCCATTTGATACCCCTCCGAGAATTCCTCCTGCCCGGTTTGTTCTGAATCCATCCGGAGCAAGAGGATCGTTATTCTGTGAACCCCTTAGCCTTGCGGCCTCAAAACCTGCGCCCACCTCAATACCTTTTACTGCCCCCACAGACATGATTGCCTTTGCAAGTTCGGCCTCTAATTTATCAAAAACAGGCTCACCAAGGCCGGGCGGACAACCGTCAACGTGTATTTCAACGATACCACCCAATGAATCCCCCTCTTTTCTTGCCATTTTGGCAGCCTCTTCCATCTGTGCTGATGCAGCAGGATCAGGACAGTAATAGGGATCATCATCAATAAGATCCGGGTTGATATTAACTGCCCTGATCCCGCCGAACTCAAGGGTAAAAGCACAAATTCTAATCTCCAAAGACGCCAGTACCCCGGCCGCCACTACGCCGGCCGCTACCCTGGCCGCGGTCTCACGTGCGGATGACCTTCCACCTCCCCTGAAATCGAAGTGTCCATATTTCTTATAATAGGCATAGTCGGCATGCCCCGGCCTGAAAAGGGTTCTTAAAATCTCATACGGACTGCTGTCCACATCTTTATTCCGGATAAAAAGGGTAATTGGAGCTCCTGTTGTCTGCCCCTCAAAGACACCTGAAAGTATCTCCACCTTATCTTCTTCTCTTCTTGGAGTATCAGATAAACGTTTCCCCGGCCTGCGCCGCGCCATATCATGCACAAAGTCATTTGTCTTCAGACTGATCATGGGAGGACAACCATCTATCACTACACCTACCCCTTCACCGTGTGATTCGCCAAAGGTAGTAATTCTGAATATCTCTCCGAACGAATTTCCCGCCATATTTACCTCTTTATTTTTTCAGGTTTTCGTGCATCTCTCTTATAATCCCGAGAACAACCTCCCGGACTGTCAGGGAGTCCGTATCCACTATAAAATCAGTTGCATTTTCGTATAAGGGGATCCTTGCCGTTAAGACCTGTTTTATCTCCTCAAGCGGATCAACACCTGTCAGAGATGGCCGGATATTGCCTGACTTAAAGTCACTGACCATTCTCCTTTCAAGAACCTCAGGGCTTGCCTTGAGCCATACCATCCAGCCATTTCTTTTCAGGTTAATGACATTTTTTTTATCCATTACTACACCACCCCCTGTTGCAATAATCAGGTTGTCTTTGCCTGAAATCTCCTTGATTACCTTTTTTTCTATCTCACGGAAATGATCCCAGCCATATTCTGAAATAATCGAATCTATTGAAGACCCGGCAAACTCTTCTATCAAGGTATCGGTATCCCGACAACCCATTCCTAATTCCCCGGACAGGATCTCACTTACAGCGGTTTTACCACTGCACCGATAACCTATTAAAACAACATTCATTATTAAGATCTCCAGGAACTAACACGGGGCGATTAAACTAATAACTTCCGATATCGCGCAAAAAAAAAGCCGTGGTTTTTAAACCCACGGCTTGAATTAAGAATATAAATTTAAATCAATCCAAGGGCATACCAGTCCCCCAAAAATAAAAAAAATAATAATAGCTCTGGCTGGATTGATCCTTTTTCATTCTGGTCATCTCTAATTTTTGATTTAATAAATTTTATTTATTTTTTAAAATAAATAATGGTTACTTGTCAAGAAAAAAATGCATTCAGGGAACTGGGAGGCAGTCCGAGAATGCCCTCTTTTCCAAACTCTGCGTTATACTCAAAAAATTATCCTCGAAATATCAACTATATGTCTGCAGCAATTTTTTGAGCAAGCCTTGATTTTAAAAAAATTGCTATTCCCGGACAGCCACCTATGATGGAAATAATCTACAAATATCGCGCAGAATTTTTATTCGTCTTCAAGGCGGGCAAAAGGGCAAGCAGGATGCATAGATTATTTTCTGTAAGTTCCCTTAGGATTCGCGCAAAAATAACTTTACAGAACTGGCACTCGGATTCAGCTCCCCGCAGTATCAGGGCCGGTTGCAAATTCACCTGCCGTCATTGCGAGCGAAACAAAGCTACCCCAGGGAATCATAAATTCACAGGGAATTAACTGGGCATTTGAGATGTATTTCGGAACACGAAACCGTTATAACCGCCCTCAACCCTGAATTTTGAACCATGAACCTGTGAAGAGTTACTATTTTCCTTGACAAAACAACAGACATAGATTAAATTTCATTAATTAATTTAATAAAATACGTATATTAAGGAGCCGATATGACTAATAAAGATTCGTTGATAGAAAAGATTGTCAGCATTGAATGGGTAATGTTTCAAAATGTCAATAATATAGAAGGAGAAACGGCCTCATGTCAGAAAGACAAAAAAACCTTTGAAATCATGAGAATAGTCCAGTTTATTAGCTGGCAGGAGGATACACTCGAGAGCTATCTGAATGACCTTGAAGACGCACAAAAAACAGAAAGAAACTTGCTGACGGAAAAATATGCCAGGATGATGGAATCAAATTCCCCCTCGGAATATGCCCAAATCAAACACTTACTTCCTCCTCTTGACCCGGAAGTTCCCCCCCTGATAGAAAAAATTATCGAGATATCACGTAATTGGGAAGAAGAAGTTATAAAGGAATACCCTTTTGTCACTCGGAGAGGAAGACCGGTTGACAGTTCGGACGATAACGAGTTAGTGACTTCAATAATAACCTACCTCAGGGGAGAGCTTGCGACCTACTCTAAAAAAACCCTCTCTCTTTACTATGATAACCTCCTGGCGCTAAAATCCCGGAATATTAACGGGGCAAAATTGATACTTGAAGAAACAGTAAAGAAATATGGGTATGAGACTTTAGAAAAGGCAAATGAGGTATTGGCAAAACTATAGCCTGAAGCCTGGGAGACTGTCCGGGAATGCCCTTTCCCCCAAACTCTGCATTATGCTAAAAAAATTATCCTCGAAGGTAAGCGAGTTTGTGAGACTCCGATATCAACTATATGTCTGCGGTAATTTTTTGAGCAAGCCTTGATTTTGAAAAAAATTGCTACTTTCGGACAGCCTCCTATATATATGTCGCCACGCAGGGGCGTTGTAACGAGGAGGTGAATCGCACAGGTCGAACAAGTTAAGGTAATTTCTTGATGAACTCTATTACCGCATGAGAGAATACGGTATTTTGGTCCCCAACTACCATATGTGTTGCTTCATTAATATCCACATATTTTGCTTGAGCTACTACTTTCCGAAACTCAATAACACCTTCTTTACTCACTACATCTGATTTATTACCCCTGATAAGTAAGGTTGGAAGCGTGAGGTTTCCGGCCGCTTTCAGCAAGCGCTCAGCCCAGGTTTCTCTGGAATCCATTATATTGGTAATAAAATTGGGATCCCAATGCCAGACATACCGGCCATCGGGACGTATCCTCAGATTTCTTTTTAACCCTTCGAGATTTTGAGGGCACGGTCGTTCCGGTATATAGGAGGCAACCGCATCGGCAACTTCTTCCAGAGTGCCGAAACCCTCCGGATTACGGGTCATAAAGTTAATGATCCTGGTAACACCCGCATATTCTATGCGTGGGGTAATATCGACCAGTACCAGGCCCCGCATCACTGACTCTTTAGTTTCTCCCTCGCAAATCAGGGCTGTCATGCCACCCATTGATGCTCCAACAACGACCGGTTTTCTGGATAGGCTGTCTATTATCACCTTGAGATCTCCTACAAAGGAATCCAATGAGTAGTCGGCCATGGCAGACCACTCGCTTTCACCGTGACCCCGCAAATCCATATTAATGGTGTGCCAACCCGCTTCAGCGATTTCTTTTGCCGCTGCGCCCCATGAATAACGAGTTTGACCACCACCATGCAGCAAAATTAGAGGCGGGTTAGCTGGATTACCATAGCCATCCCCTTTTAAAATCAGACCATCAGATGACTCATATTTAACAGGAACCTTCTCCATGATTATTTTTCTCCCGGCGGCAACATTTCATTAATATCGATTCTCTTTCTGTCGGGTTTCCTTTCTAAGCTAAATTTGAATATTATTTCAGAACATTAAATACATATAAATGAGATATGATTATATG
>JAGGXA010000172.1 GCA_021163285.1 Deltaproteobacteria bacterium
CCTTCACAAAAAACCAAAAAAGTCGTTGATCATATCACGTTATCATGTGTCGTTAATACACCAGCATGCAAAAACCGTGATAAATATGCTTTAAATCCAATGTATTACAAGCCCACCTTGAAAGGGCTGTTCCTCGTTCCTTAGGGCTGAAATTATTAGGAACGGGTACGAAATTTCTGGTATGCAGTCCCGCATACCTCGTTACCACGCTCCAGCGTGCTAACGCATATTATTTAACCCTCAACCTTCAACTCTATACCATTGAACGTGTACTTTTTTTTAGGGAGTAATATTTATATGAATACGATACCATTTACCAGGCAAGGATTGGAAAAACTTAAAATGGAATTAGACCATCTTAAAAAGGTGGAAAGACCTGATAATATCCGGGCCATAGAAGAGGCAAGGAGTCATGGTGATCTTAGTGAAAACGCTGAATATGATGCGGCAAAAGAAAAGCAGTCCTTTTTGCAGGGGAGAATCAATGAATTGAAGTCAGTCATTGGCGCATCCGAGATAATAGATGTGGATGAAGGGCCTTCTGATGTGGTTGTCTTTGGGCGTACGGTATTATTGTGTAATCTCAAGACAGATGAAGAAGTAAGCTACCAGCTATTAGGACCTTACGAATCCGACCCTGAAAACGGCAAGATAGCGGTAACTTCACCTCTCGGCCGGGCATTAATTGGAAAAGAGGAGGGTGACGAAATAAAAGTGAAAACTCCCCGGGGGGTGCAGGAATTTGAAATTCTTGAAATAAAGTGATCTGACTATGCCGATAAAAATATTTATACACGGCCTTGAGAGTAATAACCAGGGAACAAAGTCTCTCTTTTTCAAAGATAAATTCCCGGATATGGTTATTCCCAATTTCCCTGGTGATCTTCAGGCACGCATGGAGAAATTAGAGGATATACTTGCAGGCAAATCCGGGATCAGACTTGTCGGCTCAAGTTTTGGTGGTCTGATGGGCGCTCTTTTTGCTTTAAAGTATCAGTCCCGGATAGAAAAGATGGTGCTTCTTGCACCTGCCATTCATAAACTCGGACCTGAGATTTGCCGGGGCAAAAAAATTTCCATACCTGTTTTTATATACCATGGAAATGCAGATGAGATAATCCCCCTTGAAGGGGTTAAATCCGCTGCCGAAAAAATCTTTACCAATCTTTCCTTTCACGAAGTGGATGATGACCACTCCCTTCACAAAACATTTAAAGGCATAGACTGGGACAGCCTCCTGAGGCTTTGCTGAGCAGGATGTTTTCTTATTCTCTGTAGCCGTTTGGCACATACAGGCCATCTACATACACATGATTATCCTCATTTAGTGCAAAACGGCCATCTGCTATCATTTCGATTGTGCGGGGGAATATTTTCCAGTCCCCTGCCTCCTTGAGGCGCTCCTGGTGTTGTTTCGATATCTCAAAGAGCCTTTTTTTGTTCCGGGCCAGATCTTCAAGGGGTTCCGGCAATTCAACCCGGATGGGGTTTGAAACCATTAAAAGGGGGCCTGAATCCACGCCCTCATCAATCCATAGCGTAGAGGCTCTCAACCTGCTCTCACCGGCCGAAACAGCATCGTAAACCGCGTTATCACCTATATACTTTCTCTTCCCGTCAGGCGTACGGATCGAGAGATTAGCGGGATGTACATTAACGCACCTGTTTAATGTGGTATAACTCATATAGCCGCCCAGGGCTATGAGGTCAATTTCAAAGATCTTAACCAGTTTTTTCGCCACCCGGTCATATTCCCTCCTCGCGGCCAGGCCGTCGGAAGTCCTGACTGTTCTTTTTAGTGACTTCAGCCGGTGAAAGGCCCGAATATCATATGAAAAATAAGGAAGTCCATTTTTAAGGGCAATTTGCTCCCCTGCACTTCCCCCGTCCGACCTGTCACTAAATATAAAAACCACTTCAAATGGCGGTGAATTTTTACCCTTTTTGAGTCTTTTTTCATGCTCCATCAGTTTCATTATGTTTGTGCCGGAACCAGACATAAATGCGGCCACCCGCATCGGTCTTCCAGCTTTTTCAGGATCAAAGATCGGTATAAGCGACATGCAAAGACCTCGTTAATTACGCCACTGCGTAGTTAGCATTTATCTCAATAAGGGACATAGGTGCAACAAAAATTTCGGACTTCAATGTTTTCTCTGCCCTTAACCCTGAACGATTACATGGATTATAATGACGGCACATTCATATAACGCAGGGGCGAATCTTGTATTCGCCCCTAAAAAGTGTGAATAATCAAAGGGGTAAATAATCGGCATCCTTCATTTTGGGGTAAAAGTAGTTGACACTTTTATTGGAACTAAAGATTGTAAATTGTAGAAGAGGCTTATAGCCTCTCAAATCAGCGGCAGGATGCCGCTGCCACTTTTCTGCCAAGTGTAAAACAAAAATGAAAGATGCCAAATAATCAAAGGGCGAACACAAGGATTACCCCTGCGTTCGCACAAAATCAATATATCATATCAACCTTCTATCTTCTGCCTTTAAACCCGCGAACGACATGTATTTGTATTCAATTTATCCTGATTATAACGGAATCAGGGAAGGACATATTTATTGTCCGTTCCAGGTGTTAGATCTTTGTAAAAGCTGTCAAAAAAAGAAATGTCAGCCCGGTAAGTTACGGGAGTTGCTTTGGTGGATTCGTCGCTTACGCTCCTTAATCCACCCTGCAAAGTTACGTTAGTAAGCCGACGCAGGGTGGATTAAGCGAAGCGAATCCACCAAAAAGCGGGAAATGTCCCGCATTAAGTTGGCAGCCGAAATTATCAAAAAGGATACCTCCCCTAAATCCGTTATAATCAGAATTTATCATTTTTCATTTTCAAAGTCTGTTATAAGCTTTTTTCATTCTTTTTATCAAGTCGAATTTAATAACTATGAATGGTTACTTATAATTCTGCCAAGATCTCTTTTTATTCATACCCTGTTTTGTCTTGTCATACCCATGTAAATCCTTTATAATTTTTTATTGACCGTTACTCTATGGGCAAGAATTTACGGTTTAATATAATAGACTTGAACCCATTAACTTTTTCTACATGAGGGCATAATAAATGGCATATGATTCAACAAAGGACAAGGTATTGGAAACATGGGAAAATGAAGAAACAGGCCTTTCAATTTCAATTCACCGTTACGGAGATGGGGAACCCAAGTTACAGATAGGCCCCAGGGCCTTTACAAAACGGGATGGTTCTAAATCGGCAACCAAAGCCGGTCGTCTTGGGATTGATGACGTACTCTGGTTGAATAATATCATGGATGAGGTCATGGAAAAGATGAATAATCTATTCCTTGCCGAAGAATAAGGCATCGGGTTAGGGACGAGGACGAAATAACATCCCCAAGTAGACGCTCAGATTTAGGGGAGTTAATTTGTTTTCGTTCCTTAACAGGCTGTTCAGCGTGCAGACCAGATGAAACATACGGACCTGAATAGTCAACAAAATTTTCCCCTATTGATAATCCTGCCGAACAGACGCGCACTCTTTTACACACTAAAGGAGCAGTTCTTGCATAAAGCATCCATTCGGGGTTCGCGCAAAAATCACTTTACAGAATTGGCGCTCAGATTCAGGTCAGGTTCAGGTTAGTTTCGGAGTCTCGCATTCTCGGACAGCCTTCCTGTCGATTTTAAAGAGCAAAAGGCGCAGTAATAGTGGACTATTACGAGATTTTTGCTCTTTAGAATCCGTCGAAAATGACCTGAAGATAAGATTCCGAAATGTAAAGTTATTTTTGTGCGAGCCCTTACATTAAATCTGGAAAGGGAATATCGTTGAACTATGTGACGATCATAAAAGACCTTGTCCGCAAAGCGATGAATCTCGCTAAGATTGCCGAGGCCCGAATCCCTTCGGAATTTGAGACTATTGCGATGAACTTGATGGAATGTGCCGAGGCGATTGAACATGGCACAAACTCAAGGCAATCGATCTGCCGAAACATGCGCAATCTGTATAACTGTACTTATCTTATTGATAACTGGTTGACATTTGTAATAACACAGGGTCAATTAGACCAACCGGCAGTAGATGATTTTTTTAAAGACTATAAGCGAATAATGACGGAGATGGAGAGAACAGATACCTCTTCACCTCAAGTTTCTCCCATTATTACCGAGCCGGCATTTAACAAATCTGCCGATACAACTTCCGAAGTTGAAGGAATTCCTCTTGTTCGAAGCGACGAAATCATACCGATTAACACTCCAAAAAAACATCAGAAAAATAAATGGCTTGAGTATATAGATAAATTTGTTTTCAGGCAATTCGGGTGGTCTTACGCATGCGCAGGCATAATCTTCGTATGGGGAGGTTTGGGGTATTTCTTTGACCTTTGGTGGCCGAGCAGAGGCATTATTTCATTATTTTCAGGTTTAATCATTGGGGGTATCTTTGTTTCAGGTCATTATCAAGGTTTTTTATTATACCGCAAGGGCGGTGATAAAAAACTGCCGGGGATTGCGCTTATTTCGGTATTGTGGAGCATGGTTTCATTGTTCGCCTTGTCAGGGATATACTTTTTGATACAAGATTTTTATATAAAACCTTCATTACCGGTTATTTCAGGCGGCAAAATTAGATATAAGGATAATGTTAATAAAAACCCTGAATACGGCAGGATAAACCCCGCAACCGTCGTAAAAGATCAGACTTCAACTGCATCATCCCTTCATAAGGCGGCAAAATCCCCCGAATCGATCAAAAAAGCGAAACAGGAAGAGATAAAAAAACTGCTTGGACAGGCCAGAGCGCTATTAAACAAAGGGCACCCCGACCTCGCGATAAAAATCCTTCTGAACCTGGATTTAAAGCATAACAGGCACTCTGATACGGTTGAGATGGGCAGGGAGGTTGTCGGAAGTTACATAGCATCTTCACGCCAGGCCATGGAGAACAGCAATTGGGAGGGCGCTGAAACGTATTTGAACAAAGCAAAAAAAGTTGCAGCCATATACCGGTTTGATATTGAGCTGATAACTACGCAGCAGGCACGCCTTAGCAAATTACGTTTTCTTGACAACCCAAAGCTCTTTATTGATCGGAAGGTATATATTTCATTAAAAGATGGAAGCGCCAAGGAAGGATTATTAATAGCTGCAAACCTCAAAAATTTGACCCTGAAAATTAACAGATACATGGCTGAAGGCCGGGTCTCATTTAAAATTCAGATACCAATTCCGGAAATTGAAAAAATAATAACCTGTGAAAAATAGGGCAGGATAGAGTTTAAACCGGATTTCTCACCCCAACCCCATCACTTTACTATCAGCCATAAGATTAAACCATGCAAAAACCGGGTATATATCTACACGTTCCATTTTGTCGGACAAAATGCCCTTACTGCGGCTTTTATTCCATAGCTTCAACTTCTCTCTTGCCGAGGTGGATTGATGCTGTTAACCAGGAAGCTGCCTGTTACACAGACAGGTTTCAATGCTTTGACAGCCTGTACATTGGTGGCGGCACACCTTCATTATTAAAGGTCTGCGAACTGGGAAGATTACTGGAATGCCTGTTTACATACTTTGAATTTGCACTTAATACAGAAATTACAATAGAGGTAAACCCCTGTGATATCAATAAAGAAAAAGTTAAGGACATCAAAGGATTGGGATTTAACAGGGTCAATACGGGAGTGCAGTCCCTTGATAACCTGGAACTCAAATTCCTGGGGAGAAGACATACAGCCGAAGACGCTGAAAAGGCGCTTGAAAGATTAAGAACTTCCGGATTTAAAAATATTGGCGTTGATCTTATTTATGGTTTTCAGGGTCAGTCATTAAAGGGATGGATCAAGACACTTAAACGAATTCTTATATTCAGGCCGGAGCATATATCATGCTATGAGTTGACCTTTGAAAAGAGGACCTTGTTCTCAAGAATGAAAGAAAAGGGCCTGCTAAGTCCTTTAAGTGAGGAGGCAGAACGCTCCTTTTTTCTTTTGACATCCAGGTTCCTCGAAGAAAATGGATATATTCATTATGAAATCTCAAGTTTTGCAAAAAAAGAGGTGTATTGCTCCCGCCACAACCGTAAGTACTGGCATCATGCCCCATACCTCGGATTAGGGCCGTCTGCCCATTCGTTTCAAAATTCGACCCGCTGGTGGAACCATTGTTCCGTCAAGAAATATTCCGAGGCCCTGGATAATAATGCAAGACCTGTTGAAGGATATGAAATCCTGACAAATGAACAATTGAGACTCGAATCGATTGCTCTCGGTTTGAGAACAAGAGATGGTTTTCATATCCGGAAAGATAAAATTATCCCCGGACTGGAAGACACCCTCTTCATGTTGGAGGAATCAGGATTTATCCATGTCAATAACGACAGAGTAGTCCCCACAAAAAAAGGATTTCTTGTGGCGGATTATCTACCCTTATATTTTACTTCCTGAAAAATCAGGGCATTAAGGGAGATTTAGAAAATTGATAAGTATGGAAAACAACAGCTTCAATCTGTTAATGTTCGATGTTGAACGTTCAACTTTTATTTTGAAAAATGGCCGAAATTAAAATCAATCCCGCCGGTTATGTAACTTTTCTTGACGTCCCACCCCATATTTGTTATAAATCAGACACTTTTAAACCTTTTTTTGAATCCATTTCATCTATTTTTCATGTTAATAAATACGAGCAATCTTGTTAAAGCAGTTCAGCAGGAACCCTGGGCAAAAGAAGTCACTGATCATAAAGATTTGTGGCCTCTCGTCATTGAATGGGTGGAGCAGAACGTCCTGTCTGATTTTCTCGTACAGGTTATCCGCCATGTCGATGAAATTGTTGAGATCGATCCAGGCATCCCGGAAACCCAAATACTTGAAAGGGCTACACAATGCATTGTTGAGTTTCTGGGAGCTCATCACGCATCAGTCAGGATCTATGATCCGAATAGTGAACAAATGCTCTCATATGGCTCCTACCCGTCAGAAGAAGAAAAACGTGAGACCTATATATCATTAAATGGAAGCATAGCCGGAGAAGTAGTAAGATCCCGCAGGACCTGTATTGTGCCTGACATTCTTTATGAAGAACGCTACCGTAATAAGGAGGTTATCGACAAAAAAGGTGTCCATTCTTTAATGGCCGTTCCGTTTGAAATCCCCCGTTTTTTTCCCCATGAGCGGGATACTGTAGGGGTCATCCAGATTTATTATGCGGAAAAGGAGCGAATCTTTTCTTCCCTTGAGATCCAGATGGCAAATCTCATGTCCAAGAGATTAAGCTTTGTAATCGCGCGCAAGAAAATCCTCTCCCTGCACAAGACCAATGAGAAAAAAGAGGCAATCGTCGGACATATATTTCGCGCTTTGGGGAACCGCGGCGGGATAAAAATGAAGGAGGTCTTTAACAGAGTAATCCCTGAACTTGCTGATATGGTCAATCTTCAGAGCACCGCTCTCTTCTCTTTTACAAAAGATATGAATAACGTTACACTTGAGGCCGGTTACCCTGAGGTTAGGGGTTACCATAACATTGGGAAGACATTTCCTTTGAATGCCGAGCCTGTTTTTAATCGGCTTTTGAATTTGAAAGAGCATCAAGGAGAATATCCCTATGAGATAATTACTTCCTCATATATATTTATTGTTGATCCCCAAAAAACTAATTTACTTTCTGAATATTTCAAGCAGTTTGCCATTTTCCACAATATTAACTCAATACTTTATATCCCGCTGATGATCGGTGATGAAGTCACCCACTTTATGACCTTCGATGCCCTGGATCAGAGACTTCGTTACAGGGATGATGAGATTGATATCTTTCTCTTCCTGGGCCGGGAATTAATGAAGGCAAGGAAAATGGAACGGTTAGATGATACCCTGCATGATTTCAAGAACCCTGCAATTGCAACGGCCGGTTTCGCCCGAAGACTTAAAAAATTACTTGAGCAAAAAGACTGGGCGGCTTCAAGAGAGCAGATCAAGAAATATGTGGATATCCTGTTTCAGGAAACCACTCGTCTGCAGGAACTGGCTCTGAGCATTTACCAGATCGGTAAAGAAGAGGTCATAAGCATTACGGATGTGCTTTTAAGAAGGTTTGAGATCAATACGGAAGCAATCAAAGAGCAGCTTAAACAGAATGTTACATTGGATACAGGACCTTTTGACTACGACCTTTGTGTCAAGTGTTATCCCATACACTTAGAGCGTATATTTGACAATCTCCTGAATAACGCCACAAAAGCAATTCCACTTAAGGGCGGATTTCTTGCAATAAAAACTTATCTCAGGGATGGTTGGGCCTGTGCGGAGATTACTAATACAGGCAGCATATCAGATGAAGATCGAATGAAACTCCTTGAAGGAGAAGGTTCGGGACGTGGTATTTATATTACATACAGGATTATTCGCTTAATCAAAGGGAATATAGAAATAAAGAGCGGAAAAGGCCTTACTACTTTTGTTGTGCGCCTGCCTGTTTGTCATGATCAGGTCCAACGCAAGAGCATTGGAAGGAGATAGGAGGCTGTCCGGGAATAGTAATTTTTTCCAAAATCAAGACTTGCTTAAAAAATTACCGCAGGCATCTAGTTGATATAGTTGATATCGGAGTCTCGCAGGCACGCTTGCCTCCGAGGATATTTTTTTGAACATAACGCAGAGTTTGTGGAAAAGGGCATTCCCGGACAGCTTCCCGGACAAGAACCAACGGCTAAAAAAGTGTAAACCGCAAATGAAGGATACCAAACCTTCAACCTGTCTACCTGAGTATTTACCCCAACTACAGCAAAGGAATAAATAAAATTATCATGAAAACCATGGTTCAAACAAAATCCGGCAAAATTCCTCCTCGGGAATTAGCCTTTGACATCGATGGCGTCATTGCAGATACATTCAGAGTATTTGTTGAAGTAGCGGCAAATCAATATGGTATTCCAATAGAATATGAGGAGATCACGGAATACGATTATAATAAGGTAGTTGATATTGATGAAATGACGGGCAGGGAGATAATTCAAAGAATTCTTGATGATCCGGTCGGAATTGGGATACAACCCGTATCCGGCGCTACGGAGATCCTTAACAGACTTTTGCGAATCAGCCCTCTCCTTTTTGTAACAGCGAGGACTGAGAAAAATTCTATTATCGATTGGATGCAACAAAACATCGGTTTTCCGGATATGAATGCCGTTAATCTGATAGCTACAGGAAGCCATGAGGATAAACTTCCGATTCTGATGGAATACGGCATCAAATATTTTGTAGAGGATCGATTGGAAACCTGTTATCTGCTTGACAAAGCATCCGTCACTCCTATAGTTTTTGATCAGCCATGGAATCGAAAGCCACACCCCTTTATAATAGCAAAAACCTGGGATGATATTGCAGAAATGATCGATTGGCAGCCTTGTTAACCATAGTTTGAAATGTAACCGTGCAGAGCGATTAAAACAGAGGTTTTGAATTATGAAATGTCCTTATTGTGAGAAAGAAATACAAGGTTCCCCATGTCCACAGTGTGAATTCATGAATCCGGAGGGCGCAAAATATTGTATGGAATGCGGGTTCTCTTTGGGCCTGGAAGTTGAAGCAGATATAAAAGATACAGACGATATTGACCTTGACAACAGGGTGCTATGCCCTGATGGAACCTGCACCGGGATATTGATTAATGGAAGATGTTCAGAGTGCGGCAAGGTATTTAAGGATGAAAAAGAGATAAAAGAAGGATAAAGGGCTTTCGGGCATCCTTCATTAATGCCCAAAAGCAGTTTACATTTTTAACGGTTCTCGCTTTCTCGTTCCCACGCTGGGGCGTGGGAACGAGAAAACCTTCTACCTTCAACTTTTAATCTCTGAACCCGTGAACGGTTACAAAATATTATGTATGAGCTAAAAATAATTTCTCAATTCGCAGCAGCGCACAGGCTAAGAGATTTTAAAGGCGGATGCGAAAGGCTTCACGGCCACAACTGGAAGGTTGAAGTCTATGTTACCGGCGATAGATTAGAAGACAATGGATTGTTGATCGATTTCAGGGATATTAAAGAAGCAACTAACAAGGTCCTCGATAAATTAGATCACCGCTTCTTGAATGAAATTGAATCTTTTAAGACCATCAATCCCTCCTCGGAAAATATTGCCTGCCATATCTTTAACTCCCTATCCCACGAATTCAGTAATAAAGAGGCGCGGATCGCGAAGGTTACGGTCTGGGAGTCTGATTCTGCTTGCGCCAGTTACCATGAATCCTGACCCATCAAACCCGCCACAATTATAAGCTGCCCACTATGAAAATTTATGCCTTTATACCAGCAAGATATCAATCATCACGTTTTCCCGGCAAACCTTTGGCACAAATAGCAGGCAAACCCATGATCCGTCATGTTTATGAACGCGCGGTATCATGCCCTGAACTTGCAGACGTCTGTATAGCAACGGATGACGAACGAATTATCACCTGTGTTAATGAATTCGGGGGGCGGTCTGTTATGACCGCAAAGGATCATCATTCCGGGACGGACCGGATATTTGAGGCGGCCTCAAAAATGAGACTTGAGAAAGAGGATATTATTGTAAATATCCAGGGAGACCAGCCCCTGTTTAATCAATCCATGGTTTCACTCCTCGTCAGGCCTCTTATTGAAAACAGTTCTGTCCCCATGGCCACCTTGAAATGGAAAATACCTGATGAAAAAGATGTCGGAAACCCGAATCATGTAAAAGTTGTAACCGACAGAAACGGATTTGCTATTTATTTTTCCCGATGCCCGATTCCTTTTTTTCGTGATGATAAATTTAAGAGCGTCTATTTTAAACATCTTGGATTTTATAGTTTTCGTATGGAGTTTTTAGAGGTCTTTACCCGCCTTCCTCAGGGAAAGCTGGAATCAGCAGAGAAACTGGAACAGTTGAGGGCGCTTGAGAATGGTTTCAGGATAAAGGTAGTAGAAAGCCCTTATAATTCCATTGAGGTTGATGTGCCCGGAGACATCAGGAAGGTTGAAGAGGCATTGACACGTTGACCCCATCAACCAGGAGACTGTCCGAGAATGCCCTTTTTCCCAAACTCTGC
>JAGGXA010000224.1 GCA_021163285.1 Deltaproteobacteria bacterium
AAATTAATGCGTGTTATACAAGCACAACATTTCTGTAATTCGTTGATATTAAAAGCATAATTTTCTTCTTGAAAATAGTTTATGCAGGTTTTAGGTTAAATGTTGAATTGAGAAAAGGTACAACTTCAATATGCTGATAATTATAACCCTAAATACAGAAAACAAATTTCAGGATTTTCGCTCAGGTACTGATTATTTCGAAAAATTGATTAATTATAGCTGTAGAATCTACATAGACGGCCGGTTATGTTGCCTGTCTTTTGTGATTCGGGATGTGGCAGGTTGACTTGAAACAGGTTCACATTAAAAAAAACCTGCTCTGTTTTACTCACAGTTGTGAGTGGCAGAGCAGGTTTTTTAACGGTTAATTACAGTTCATGGTCTATACGGTCAATAACTGCTTCCTGCATAAACTTTGGCAGCGGCACAAAATAGGCGCTGTAACCGGATACCCTAACTGAAAGCATCTGATGTTTCTCAGGCTCCTTCTGGGCCTCTCTCAACAGGTCCCTTGACAGGAAGTTGTACTGCATCTGTGACATGCCGCCCATAAGTCCGGCCCATGTATAATCAACAAGCTTGGTAAGGCCCGCTTCACCTTCAACGGAGGGATAATCAAACTTCTGATTATAGATGTATGCCTTAAACTTGGTCTGATCAATCTTCATTGCAGAGCGCAGTCTCGCCCATGGCCCGCTTTTGTCAAACTCGGCATGGGGATTGATCCCGCCGTCACAAATGGCTTCACCCCGTTTCCTTCCATTAGGCAGGGCGCCGCACAGAGGGGCTTCCATCCATGTCCAGCTAACCGGAAGTGCATTTAGAAAAACAGGTTTGCCCCTGACATCCGCTAGATTCCTGCCTACATAATAGACATCATCAGTTGCTTTTATCATGATATCATCAGCGTAATCATCATCATTTCCAAACTTGGGAGCGTTTTTGAATGCCTTTCTCATCTCTTCAAAACCTACCCACTCATTCTTGCATGCCTCAACAAGCTGCGCCATTGTATATTGCTTCTTGTCATAAACACAATATTTTACCGCAGCAAGTGAATCAATAGTATCTACCCAGCCGCAAATACTCTGGAAAGTAAGCCATGGGGCGTCTCTATATTCAACAATATCATTCCCTGTCTCCATGCACCCCTTATACATCATGCTTATAAACGGCCGTCTGCACGTCTCACCCCACCTTGTAACGCACTTGTTCCTGAGACGCATCTCTGTTTGAACTACCCATGTCCACTGTTTGAGCCAGGCCTGATAAAATTCCTCAAAATCCTTGAATTCAACAGGATCCCCTGTCTCTATGGAATGGAACCACTCATAACCCTCTTCAGGGTCTTTTCCATTAAACATTGTATACTCAACTGCTTTCATGACATTCGGATAGCAGGCATCCCGCTTTGGCGCGCCTTTGGAATGGATCGTTGTGCCCGGGCTGTTGCATCCCACAACACCCCAGTTTCTCGCCTCCTCCAGATTTATTTCAGGTCCGTACTGATCCATCATACTTGGTATGACTATCTCATCACTCCTGATGGAAGGATGTCCCATCCCGGACCTTATTATTTCCATGAGTCTTCTGAATTTCGGTCTTGGAGTGTGGATTGACCAACGGAACTTGATATCAGGAAAATGGGTCCTGTAACCATCACACACATCCAGCATTAACATGGTCAGATCGGTTGTGGCATCCTGTCCATGGCTGTCAACGCCGCCAACCGTGATAACCGACCAGTCTCTTGTCCCCTGACCGGCTCTTTCCAGGCCGCCGAATCTTGATGATGTTCCACTCATCTCATGATATTTCGCATAATAGCACGCTATTACTTCACCTGCTTCCACCCTGGTCATCGTCTTGTTTTTGAGCACATCCCGTTCATACCACTCATAGAAGACACGATCAGGGATAAATGTCGTGGTATTGGATGTGGTTTCTACGCAATAATCAATTACGAAACCGTACCAGAACATCTGCATTGCCTGCCAGAATGTCTTAGGCGCATTCTCTGTCAGCCAGTCAGAGTTATCAGCTACCTGCCTTAATATCTCCTTTGCCCTTTCATCAGGCATATCAGCAATCTTTTCTCTTGCTTCAGTGGCATTCCTTTTGATCCACCTTATAACTGCATTGCAGGCAATAATGCCTGCCCTGGCATTCTCTATCTTATTCTTGATCACTTCTGCTTCTTTCCCTGTTGCACTCTTGAGGGCTTTCTCATACTCCGCCAGTTTTTCTTTCTTCATGTCTACCAGACCCTTAAAACCGATCCTTAAATACCAGTCATGGTCAGGATTTGCACGAAGACCTGTAGTTCCATAAGGCTCAAAAAATCTTGCGGGCTGCACAACTTTTTCCATTTTTTCATCAAGATTGTAGTACATCCGGTACTCATAATCCGTCATATCCCCTCTGACCCTGAAAGCCATATTCAGATTATCTGACAGTTTTCTCAGCCTGTCTATGTCTTCATCGGTAGCTACTACTTTTTCGCCGTTTTTCCATACCTTGACTTTATCTGTTGTCAATTCCATGCACCTTGCAAGGTTCATCCACGGGTTGGACAGTGCATCCCAGGCGATCCCATGCTCATCGTTGAAGGGCAGACCAAGAAGCATATCATAAGGTCTGATAATAAGCTTTTTCTCGTCAAGATACTTTTCGAGCGCCGTAGCGGCCAATACAGCCATACTCATATCCGGATTTGCTTCCCTGACATCTTCCATAATCAGGTTTTTTGTTACATCGAGATACCATTCCGGATCAGCATAAAAATCAGGATCACCAGTCTGAATTTTATCAGCAATACTCCACCTGAACTTCCACATTTCGGGTGTAACCAGCTTCCAGCCTGTAGAAGTTGGATTACCCACAGTGTCTAACTTAACGCCGGCTTCTTCCGGATCCAATAAATATTCTGCCATTTTTTTTTGCCCCCTTTAAAATTTAATACAAAATTAATTTTAACGAGAATTAATAACCATAATGTAATTATGTGTGATTCCCAATATGGTTATCCAATCTTATTGATACTCACCTCCTTTCCTTATATAAATACATAAAATCCGAATCCGGGCTCACATATATAGTTTGTATTTAGAAATCTGATTGAAGAAAGCTAATGTAACAGGCAACTGTTTTGAGCTGTTAGTGAGTGTGGATCGTTCAAAAAAAAGTCAGTACAGGATCTACTCTCCAGGCCATTTTATCCGACACTTTATTGAAAGCACATAGAATTTGAACATCTGTCCCTGTGAGCTTTGGATTTTAGCTCAAATAAATCTGACTGAGATATGAACGCTGTGCGAGCATTTTATTTTTCTGAGAACGTTATTTTCAAAGTGAACCCGTAATATTAATTTCGGAATGATTAATAAACATAATATTAACAATAAAAGTTTTAACCATCAATATTTAGTGAATAATA
>JAGGXA010000014.1 GCA_021163285.1 Deltaproteobacteria bacterium
ATTTTCGGTTATTACTCTTTTCCGAAGAACAAAAAAAAGATAATTGAAGTATGCTTGTTTGTTCCATATAGTATCAAGCCTGTTTGTATCTTTTTTAATCAGATCTACAATCTGTCTTGTTGTGTTATTCGCAGATTCAAAATCTCCGACAAATTTTAGTGGCACCCCACCTGAAACAGGGTGTGTAATTTGCGGATTTTGTAAAAAATCAATTGCTCCATTTTTAGATTTATCAGAGCTGTATCCCGGTAAGCTTGCCCTATCAAGGCCCGCAGCAATTATATCACACAAACCCACTTCGGCCTTATCCGGCGTTGATGTGCCGAAAGCGTCGGCAATATCTTCCGCTCGCCCCTCATGCCCTGGTATTTTCAATGCCTTGTCAATGGGATCGTGTAAGAAAAAACGAAGTTTCTGCTCCCAGTAGCTGTCATTTCTCTTTTCCATATTTATGCCTTTCTCAAAAGTCAGGTTGTTCTTTCAAAATTTTCATCAAGGTAATTATGTATTTTCTGCCACACGGAAAGTTCGCTGCCTAAACTTGAATCCCAAGGCTTTGGGATTTTGTGGGGCAGGTGGAAAAAGTATGCATTGTAATTGTTACCGGTTTTCCTGATGATTATGCGGAGCTGAGACGGCATTCGACCGTTTTTCCTATTTTCTTCCCAGGTCTTAACCTTGTGTTTTGTAACAGGATAACCCAAAATATGTCGCCTTTGAACACCATTTGGCGGTGCTTGAGGAAATGGAAGAACTTGCTGACGTAAATCCATATAAGATTCTCCAGCCAGTCTCATAGCATCTTCCCATGTATTACCCATGCCGATTTCCCATAACAAAGGTTGCTCGTTGGATATCCCAAGTTTGAAGGGGTATTTTTTACCAACCTTGAAAATTTTGCTGACTTCTTCACCATACTTTTCAAGCAATTTCTTTCGTGGTGATAATGAGATGCTGTCATTCATAACCAGAAGATTAAAACTTCCCCAACCATTTCTGGAGCGTGCGCCAAGAGACCCAAACTCGGCAAAAAGAGATAACGCATCAATAATGTTTTCCTTGTTCTCTTTCGGGTAGGAAACAGTTAATGAAAATGTTTCTGCAGGCAATATCCTTTTTTTCATATATTTGCCTTTAAAATGTATTGGCCCCATTCCAAGATAAGATGCGAGACTTACGGAATGACCAGCTTCAGGATTAAATTTTTTGCCTATAAAATCCTCCTCTTCAACATTCCCTGTTCTCACGGAACCGGTGACAACAACATCCACCAGGCTGCGAGTCGCTTTATCGGTTACCCCGCCAAACAATTTCTGCTCTTTTTCGAGCATCTTTTCATGCGAGAGTTCCCCCTGCGTAATGCGCCACCAGTAACGGACGGCATTTTTAAGAGGCGCTGCCCGAAGTTCAGCATCGCCATTAGCGCCGCCTAAAAACATGGGAGTAAGAACTTCAACTGTAAACTCCGCTGTTTCCCTGTCTATAAATCTTGCGATATTAATTGGCATCAGGTCTCCTTATAACTGTCGTTATTTAATAATTTCATGATCAATTAGCTGGTTCACTAACTTGCCAAAACATTCAACTGCTTCATCCGCAATTGTTTTAAAGTCTCCGATTTTCTCCACAGCTTTATCGCCTTTGCCTGTCCAGGCATGATCAAAACCATCACGAACATTTAAAAGTTTTTTAGATATCGTTTTAAATTCTTCTAACATCCCAATTCTATCTATCTGGCTGAAGATTGAATTTTTCAGTTTAAAATGCTTATCTTCCTCCTTCTCTTTTACTGAAAACTTTTTTTCAGAATATCTTATCATTCTAATAAAAAGATCCGCATAGTGCGGGCGGATATCGGCAGTATTGTTATCGTTCATGTTTTCAGTATAATTATCAGGCGCGCCTATCATGCCAATCGATCCGATAAATTCACGCATTGTTGTAAATGCCTGCATAAACAGCTTATGTTCAATAAGCATTTCAATTATCCTGATCTGCAGAAGGAAATATTCCCTGTCATATTTCCCCGAACTTTTTGCTGTAAGCGGTTGAAATTTATTTTCAATTAATTTTAGCAGCTCTCTTTCGGCCCCTTCACTGTCAGCCAGGCAACTTTTTATAACATCAAGCGCTGCTTCTGTTTTGCGTGCAATCCTGTTAACCTTGATATTTTTCAGAGTACCTGTTAAATCCTGCAAACTGTTGATCAGGGTTTCATCATCTAAGTGACTAAAGTGCAGATTTGAATCGCTGTCGGCAAGGGCGGCAAGTTTTCCAGCATCTGCATTGTCAACCAGGCGGCCTACACCATCAGCCCATTCGTTTATAATATAAAAATCTTTCATATCAATAATATAACCCTTGTTATCATCGCTAAAACTCTCCTGCCCGTAAAATACATGCTCCAGTGTAATCTTACTTTTGGATTTTAGAATAAAATTTAAAGCGGCAGAAAGAATAATCGAAAGAGACCTGAACCCGTGTGTCAAATCAAGTACCAACCTGTCTCCATTATTTATCAAGCTGTTGATTTTATCGAAAAGTTCCCATGCGTGTTTTATTGTCTCTATATTATTAATAGGTACATGCTTAATTTTTTGGCGGTCTATGCAAAGATTATTAAGCTCATCACGCAAATCATGAAAAGAGTAATCATGTGATTCTTTTGTGCAGAGGATAAAAATTTTATCAAAACTGTCACTTCCCAAAAACTCTATTTCAGCCCTCTGAACGAATTCCGTGGAGATGCTTTCTGGTTTTCCCTCCATTTGATAATGCAGTTCTGAATATCCTTCACCATCAGGACCCATTCCTAAAAAACTGACAAATATGCGTTTCATGAATTTCACCCTTTTTATATGATGCTAAGGAACGAGGACAAATTAACTTCCCCAATTATGCATCACAGTTTCAGGCCATCTTTGCCCGATCTAAATCTGTACGCTGCTTAGGGATGTTATTTCGTACTCGTCCCTAAGCTAATGAAAATTTTGGTAGACCTAAACAGGTAGTGGAAACCTGCTTAAATGAAAATAAACAGCTAATATTATCAATCAGTTACTGTTCTACATATTTTCCTTATCTCTACATGTTAAGGACTGCCCTTTTCTAATAGTAACTTATCGACTAAATCCCAAGTTTCCTTAGGAATAACCTTTTTTGTCGGATTCTTAATAAATTGCCTACCACAGTTATTGCACATGAATTTCGGCTTACCATCATAAATACTGCCATTTTTTAATCGTATTTTGTGAATTACACTTCGGACAATGCATATTCCTCCCTTTAGACATATTGGTATATTTTTGCTTACCATTTATCTAAAGAATTGGTAACTATTCAGTCACAGATTCATACAGATGAACGCAGACAGGTTTAAATATAACCTACGTTAAGCGATTAGCTGTTAGCAATTAGGCGTTAGCTCTTATTATTTCAGGTGGTTACCAGCGATTAGATTTTTCCTCCGCCAACGGGCTCTGGCGGATTGATTTCTATCAATATATTGAAATTATTGTGCTAACTGCTAACTGCTAACTGCTAAAAGCTCAATTGAGGTCTTAGAAGTTTTTATGAAACTCAATTAATCAATTACTTGATGACAACAATTATTGAAGTCGGCTTATTATTAAATTTCGGTAGAAAACCGGAATTTAAAAGATTTGTATATGACCTAAATCCTGCATAAACTATTTTCAAAAAGGAAGTTAGGCTTTTAATATCAGCAAGTTATGGGAATGTTGTGCTTGCATGATAC
>JAGGXA010000208.1 GCA_021163285.1 Deltaproteobacteria bacterium
ATATTAATGCGTGTTATACAAGCACAATATTTCTGCAATTCGTTGATATTAAAAGCATAATTTTCTTCTTGAAAATAGTTTATGCAGGTTTTAGGTGTTAATATAAGTCTTAATGGTGTGCTTGTCCCTCTTTTAAAGGAAAATGCGAACTGTGCGGACAGGTTTTAGGGATGAGATAGTAGAAACGCACTGCCGTGCGCCTGCTTGGGGATGTTATTTCGTCCTCGTCCCTAACCTGAATCTGAGCGCCAATTCTGCAAAACTTATTTTTAAGCGAACCCCAAGTTATTATTGTGTGGGCCTTTACTATTCCAAATACAGTATCAGCAGGAAATTGTCTTGACGCCGGTTTTGTTTTCAGGGGCCAGTTGTGAGGCATCCTCTCCTGTAAAAAAAATCAAAGGAGATTTATCATTTAAAAAGTCGAGGTTGTTAAGGAATGTTTCTCTCCCAAAAGGGTGTATTTTATTAAGGGAGTTTGTATGAATAAAGATTTTTGAGGCAGTCCCACAATTTTTTTTCAAGGCACTGACCAACTCGTGAGCGGAAGTCCCATCAAAATCGCCAAATAGTTTCATGTGAATGCTTTCACTGTTTCTGTGAATGAAGAATTTGAAATTGGCTGCCATTTTAGTCTCCTTATCATTTATTATGAGCGCAATCCCTTTGCGTGCATTTTCTCTGCTCGTGAAGCACAGTGATTTAGCGCCATATCAAAATTACAAATCTACTGCGATACGCTGCGAAAAAAGGTTACAAGTTTTAATAGAGGTACGAAATCTGTTTTCTCCATTTGAGGTTGAAACTATAGGCCTTAATCATTGTTTCGGCCGTTTGACGCATAGGAAGCTGTCCGGGAATAGCAATTTTTTCAAAATCAAGGCTTGCTCAAAAAATTAGCGCGGATATATAGTTGATATCGGAGTCTCGCAAGCTCGCTTACTTTCGAGGATAATTTTGAGCATAATGCAGAGTTTGGGAAAAAGGGCATTTCCGGACAGCCTTCCAGGGTTGAAAACCCCGGTCTATTATCTATTGTCCCTATGGGACTGTATAAACCCCATCGGGGCGATAGACAATAGCCCGTAAATTTACTGCCGGTGGGCCGGAACGATAATCAAGGCCGAACGATTTACATATTGAAGTTGTTTCTTTTCTCAATACAACATTTTAAATTAAACATTTAAAATTGTGTCTGAACGAACTTTTCGTTCAGACACGAGTTACTGCTGAACAAATGAATAAGTTTATGCAATTACTGTGCCACGCAAATCATCCAGCTTTTTTGAAAGTTTTGATTTTTGATGTTTATTAATTGAGAAAGTATCTGTTTTTTTAAGACAACACTTGCGCCAGAAACAATCCAGCCTGTCACAATTTTCACCGTTCCTTCTAAAACAGTCAGGATTGCCTTCAGCCCGCTGAATGCTTCTGACCAGGCCGGTTATATCTTTAAAATATCCTGGAATCGACTTTTCCATTTTTATTCTGTAATTATGATTATTGGTAACCTTTTACGCCCTCGTTCCAATGAGTTGCGTTGGAATATATATTGAGACGCTCTGCGTCGGTCTGCGCTTTGTGGCAAAAACAAGTATTTCTCAATTCACATAGCTTAAACTTGACCGCACAGATCGAAAATTTTTATTGATTATGTTAAAGATTCTTTCGGATGTAAATAGAGGGAAGGCTTCATTTTCGTGGGTAAAATCCCCATAAGACAGGAATTTATCCTGTTCAACGGGTAAATCATACAGGATAATTTCATGACAATACGGAGGATGCTAAAATAACGTAATTGTTCACGGGTTCAGGGTTCAACTTTCTTTCACATCAAACACTTGATATATAACACAAGATCAGCATGCAGAACCCATGATAAATATGGTTTAAATCCAATGTATCGCAAACTTACCTATGAGGCTGTCCGGGGATAGCAATTTTTTCCAAAATCAAGGCTTGCTCAACAAATTACCGCAGGCATATAGTTGATATCGGAGTCTCGCAAGCTCGCTTGCCTCCGAGGATAATTTTTTGAGCATAATGCAGGGTTTGGGGAAAAGGGCATTCCCGGACAGCCTCATAGAAAGGTTTAGGGACGAAATAACATCCTCAAGTAAGCTGTGATGCATAGTTGGGGAAGTTAATTTGTCCTCGTTCCTTACGCCTGAAACCCTGCGTTATTTTGATTAATGGGATTTTCGTTCAGACGCTGCTTATTCTTAAATGACTCCAACCCTGAAATCAATCTTTTGGATGGCTTTCCTGCCTAATTTCCTGTTTAATTGATTCCTGATACTCTCTTCGGTAAATTGAAGTTCCTGAAGCCAGATGGGGTTTGAAACAATAACCTTGAGTTTCTTATCATTGATCCCTGAAGGTTGAGCGTTTTTCGAGATGGAAGGCCCGACAATTTCGTCCCAGACCATCCAGATCCTTGCATCTTTGATATTAAAGGGTAATGTCTTCTCCTTGAAAAGATATGTGATAATATCTTTTAACGGAGTCATTGAATTGCTGTCTTTGTCCATATTATAATTTTAACCCGGTAAGCGTTCGCCAAGAGGCTGTCCGGGAATGCCCTTTTCCCCAAACTCTGCATTACTCGCAAAAAATTATCCTCGGAAGTAAGCGAACTTGTGAGACTCCGATATTAATTAGATGCCCGGGGTCCCCGTAAATTCGTACCCCTCGTGAACGGTAGTCTCGGATTTATAATCGGTAAACTATCGTACTTCCTGCGCACATACAAAGAAAAGAAAGAGATGCGGGATAAATGAGCTTTATCTCTTGACGGAAATTGAATTTATCTATATTGTTTTGTGAACATTTTAACTTTTTGTAGCCTGTTAGCCCTGCCCTTTACCCATAAATATTTTATAGCTGTAAAAACAGCAGGTTACAAGGTTGACAGTCTGAATGCATAAAGATCGTAATTGCAATAAAAACAATAAGTTATAAGCTCTTAGTTTCAGTAGGTTCGAGTTGCGGGTAAAGGGCAGTGTTAGCCTGTCAATCTTTGATTTCGTTTGTGTAATCATGATAAACATAATATACTGCACAAACAAAAACCAGTTTTTTTCGTTCAGACACTAACATAATATAAGGAGTTATTATATGGCTTGGGATTGGGACAAATTACAAGAGAGAAAAAGGGGTGCGTCGGGAGGTGCACCGGGAGCCCCACCGGGGATAGATGAAATTTTTGACAAGATCAAGGGCATGAAGGGTAAATTTCCCGGTGGAGTATCAATTATCGTTATTATTATTATCCTTTTGATCTTTGCCACAAGCTCATTTTATACGGTGAAGTTAGATGAGGCCGGGATTGTTCAGAGATTTGGCAAATACCAAAGGACGGGACATCCTGGTCTTAATTTTAAATACCCGGCGGGAATCGAGAAGGTAACTATTGTCAAGGTAACATATATTTTCAAAGAGGAATTCGGTTTCAGGACCATTCAGCCGGGAGTGCGAACGAGATATGAGACAAGCTCATATGAAAATGAAAGTCTGATGCTCGCAGGAGATCGTAACGTAGCGCTTGTTCCCTGGATTGTGCAGTACCGTATCACAAACCCGAAAGATTACCTTTTTAAAGTTAATAATGTCAGGGCCACTCTCAGGGACTTTTCCGAATCCAGCATGCGTCTTGTGATCGGTGACAGGAGTATTGATGAAATTCTCAGTGAACGTGAAGAGATCGCGTCTGCCGCTAAGGTACTCTTGCAAAAACAACTTGATATGGTTGAGGCAGGTATAAAAATAACTGCCCTTGAAATGAAAAAGACGAATGTTCCTCAACCTGTCCAGCCTTCATTGAATGAGGTCAATCAGGCAATACAGGTAAAGGAAAAAACGATTTACCAGGCAGAGAAGGCATATAACAAAGTTATCCCGGCTGCAAAAGGAGATGCCGAAAAAACCATCAGTTCCGCGGAAGGATATGCCCTTGACCGTGTGAACAGAGCAAGAGGTGATGCTGCAAGGTTTCTATCACTTTATGAAGAATACGAAAAGGCAAAAGAGATTACACGAAGACGTCTCTACCTGGAGTCAATGCAGGAAATCCTGCCGAAAATTGGGAATAAATATATTGTGGATACAGAGCAAAAAAATCTTCTCCCATTACTAAATCTTGGGAAGATAAAAGGAGATAAATAATGAAATTCAAAATCATGATTATCCCTGCCGTTATATTGCTGATCGTTCTTTTTTCAAGCGCTTATACTGTGGATGAAACCGAACAGGTGGTTATTACCCAATTCGGCGAGGCCATCGGCGCACCCAAAACCGAGGCAGGGCTTTATTTTAAAATTCCGATTATTCAACAGGCCAACTATATTCCAAAAAACCTTCTTCAATGGGACGGGGAACCGGCTCAGATCCCTACTTTGGATAAGACCTTCATTTACGTTGATACATTCGCGCGATGGAAGATCGTTGACCCCTTAAAGTTTTTTGAAACGGTGAATAATCTGACAGAGGCCCAGGCCCGTCTTGATGATTTTATAGAGTCATCGGTTCGAAACCTTATTTCAGCATATCCACTTATCGAGACAGTCAGATGGACAAATCGTAAGCTTGCTGTTACTGAATCAAGAAGGGAGGAGGGGGCAATTATTGAGAAGACTGCCTTCCCCAAGGTCACAGTTGGAAGGCAAAAGATTGTTCAAATGATCTTAAAACAGGCAAATCCAAAGTTAAACGAATTAGGCATAGAGTTGGTTGACGTACAGATAAAGCGGCTTAATTATGAGGAGACAGTGCGTAAATCGGTCTATGGGAGAATGATAGCCGAGCGGAAACAGATGGCTGAACAATATCTCTCAGAGGGTACTGGTGAGGCCAGGAAGATTGAAGGTGAAAAGGAAAAAGAATTGCTTAGAATCAACTCAGAGGCGTATGAAAAAGCCCAGAAAATAAAAGGCAAGGCAGACGCTGAATCAACGATGATCTATGCCCGGGCTTACTCTAAGGATCCGGATTTTTATTCTTTTCTGAAGACGCTTGATGTTTACAAAAAAACCATGGACAAAGATAATTCACTTGTCCTTTCAACTGACGCGGATTTTTTTAAATACCTGAAGTCTTATAAACCAAAATAATGACCGTTTACAGAACGTCGAAATCAGAAATTTGGCTTTCATACTTTTATATTATTGATGAATATCTTCAATCCTGGGCCGGGTTCCTGCCACTACACGTTTTTAAGGTCGACAACTTTAAGCTGGATACTCTCATAACCATGCCATCTGTTCCATTCCGGGGTAAAGATCATATCAATAGTCCTGCCTCGGAGCGGATGGTGATTGGCAAGGCCGAATCCTATAGCGCCAAAGATTTCCTTTTCCCGGCACACACTGAATTTGAGATGTCTCTTTCCTACAACCCTCGAATCCAGAACTTCCAATGACCTGGACAAAAAAAGGGGGGCAGGATTTCCTTGTCCGAATGGAGAAAGAGCGCTTATTAATAAAAGAGTCTCGGGTGTAATGTCCTTAAGAAGAATTTCAGCGTCCACATCAATTGTGGGAATCAGATCTTCCTCTCTCATAGTTTCCCCTGCAATGGCTTCGAGCTCTTTTTTTAAGATCCGGACATTAGATGCCTTCAGGCTGAAACCTGCCGCGTGTGCATGACCGCCAAATTTTTCAAAAACATATTTGATCCTGCTTAAGGCGCTATAGAGGTTGAAGTTGTCAATGCTCCTTCCTGAACCATATGCCATGCCATCCTTTATTCCTATAACGAGCGAGGGACGATGATATTTTTCGACAAGCCTTGATGCAACGATACCCAACACACCCTTGTGCCAGCCTTCGCCTGAAATGACAATGGTCTTGAGGTCATTAATCCCCCTGGTTTCTCCGAGTATGGTTTCTATCTGAGCAAGAATTTCTTTTTCTATTCCCCGACGCTGCTTATTTATCGCATTTATCTTTTCTGCAAAATCCATGGCCAATATGTTTTTATTCTGAGTAAGAATCTGTAGGCCAATATCCGGATCTCCCATCCTTCCCGGGGCGTTCAGACAAGGAGCAAGTTTAAATGCCAGGTCATAAGGGGTTATCTCCGAACTTGGGATAGCTGCCACCTCCTGCATTGCGTTTATCCCTGCCCACCTCGACCTTTTCATGACCTCCATCCCGCTGTTTACAAGTATACGGTTTTGGTCCAGAAGTGGAACCCTGTCCGCCACGGTACCTAAGGCAACGAGGTCAAGATATTCCCTTAAATCAGGCTCGGAACCTGATTTAAACCAGTCTTTTTTCCGCAGGCCGGCTCTCACGGCCACTGCGAGAAAAAAAGCAAGGCCTACTCCTGCAAGTTCTTTAAATGGAAATGGGCAACCGGGTTGATTAGGATTCACTACAGGGCAGAGGGGTTGAAAACCATCAGGAATCTGATGGTGATCGGTTACAACGACTTTAATGCCTGATTTTTTGGCAAACTCAATTTCTTCAAAATTGGAAGAACCACAATCAACAGTGATTAGCAATCCACTACCTTTTTCCGCAATCCGAAACACGGCCTCCATGTTAAGTCCATAACCCTCGTTCAGACGATTAGGGATATAGGATGAAACCGGGATGCCAAGATCTGAAAAAAAATTGACCAAAAGCGCGGTGGCGGTTAGCCCATCGGCATCATAATCACCATAGATCGTTATTTTTTCCTGTTTCGCAATGGATGTTATGATCGTTTCCGTTGCTTCTTTCATGCCTTTCATAAGCATGGGATCGATCATATTCCTTAAACTCGGAGATATAAAAGAACGAACGGATTTGATATCCGATATATTTCTGTTTATTAAAAGTTGGGCCTGTAAGGGAGCTATCCCTGCTTCACTGGCAAGTTTTCCGGCAAAAAGGGCAGCCTCACATTTCGGGGCATCAGGTGATGGGGACGGAAATTTCAGGTTCCAGATTTTATAAACCGACACAACTTGGACCTCATTAACCGGACACTATGAACTTGTTGGGAGGCTGTCCGGGAATAGCAGTTTTTTCCAAAATCAAGGCCTGCGAAAAGAATTACCGCAGGCATATAGTTGATATCGGAGTCTCGCAAGCTCGCTTACCTCCGAGGATAATTTTTTTCGCATAACGCAGAGTTTGGGAAAAAGGGCATTCTCGGACAGTCTCCTGGTTGATGGGGTCAACGTGTCAATGCCTCTTCAACCTTCCTGATGTCTCCGGGCACATCAACCTCAATGGAATTATAAGGGCTTTCTA
>JAGGXA010000163.1 GCA_021163285.1 Deltaproteobacteria bacterium
CCCTAACGGTCTGATGCTCTTTCCTCTCCAGAAATACGAGTATAAATTAATTTTGTCAATCTTACCTGAAACAATCAAGTTGTTACATCTTCTGCACTTCACGAAGCCTTTCAATCGCATATGCATTGCCCGGATCAATTTCCAGAACCCTGCTGTAAAACACCATTGCTTCATCAACTTTTTTAAGGGATTCACATATCTGTCCCAGAATAAGCAAGGTTTCAATATCGGTTGGATTGGCCTCTAAAAGCTTTATATAGATCTGAAGCGCTTCTTCCACACGCCCTGCTTCAACAATATAAAAATCAGCGAGATTTTTCTGAAAAGTAACATTCTCAGGCTCAAACCGAACCGCCTGCCGGTAATGATTCAACGCTTCTTCTTTATTCCCATCATTATAATACAAAACCCCAAGATCATTATGTGCCAGGGCATAGTCGGGATATAATAACAAAAATACCTTTAGAGCGCCAATTGCCTCTTTTTCTTTTTCGCTGCTGATCAACTTTTGGGCTGTTTGATATAGTTTTTCAGGTGAGGCAGTGCCTGTCTCCTTCTGCCGTGCTGTATTCCGGCTTCTGCCTTCTGAGCTCCGGCCTCCCACCTCTGGCTTTTGACTTCCTGCGCCTATCATTTTATTCCAGATCCGCTCATATAAATCCCTGTATGCATTCGCCTGCACCTCCAGAGCATATTCTTTTTCAACCTTTGCCCTGCATTCTTTTAAAAAATCTCTGCCACTGCTGATAGATGATATAACCCAGTCAATCCCTTCAATTAAACCTTTTATATCCTTAGGCTTTACCAAATAACCGGTCTTTTTGTGATCTATCATATCCGGTATCCCGCCGACATCAAAACTAACCACAGGCACGCCGCAGGCCATTGACTCAAAAACAGTATTGGGAAGATTATCTTCAAGAGTGGGAAGAACAAATACATCTGCTGTACTATAGGCCATGGCAATCTGTTTCTCATCCGCTATCGAGCCAAAATTCATAACTGAATATTTTGAGGGAATCTTGATACCCTTCGGAAAATGTCCAAATGTAAGAATAGTAATATTATGCCCGCTTTTCAGGGGAATTTTATTTAAAGCCTCAAGCAGATATCTAAACCCTTTTCTTTCATTTAAAACAGAATTAGCGCCAAACAGGATTACCTTTGAAGTTTCAGAGATATTCAGTTGCTTACGGATTTCTGCTTTGGGATAAGGCTTAAAGATATCGATAGGTAATCCATTGGGAATAACATTAACCGGAAACTGAGAAAAGAGCTTGCTCACAGCAGCGCATTTTCCAAGCCACCGGCTTGGGGTAACAATATTTATGTTTAAGGATTTATAAGCATCATGTTTCTGTTTCCATGCCTGACATGAAAGGTCATTTTCATTATCAGATCCTAACTGCGGACATGCGCTGCATTTTTCAATATATTTTTTGCAATCTCCGGCATAGTGGCACCCCCCTGTAAAAGGGTTCACGTCATGAAGCGTCCAAACTATAGGCTTACCTCGTATGGCCAGAGGCGCTCTGGGCCAATCCATCGCCCCTGCAACCCAGTGTAGGTTGATTATATCTGCATCCTGTATCTCTTGAACCCGATCGAGTCTCACATCTGAAACAGCATCTGTGAAAACCTCAAGCCCGGCAGGTCTCGTGGGATATCCAAGCATGAGTTTTTGCCACCTGACAGCCTGCTGATTCCACACAGGAGAATTATATTCAGAAACATTCAGACAGCTTGTCATGCTACTTGAATAATCATTAGGCAACACCTTAACGCTCGAATCGCAGCTTCTCTTATTCAGCACAAGCATGGTTGAATCCACACCGACTGCCTGCAAACCCTTATGCAGCCTGTATGCTGCCTTGCCGGCACCTCCAAAATCCTGCATGCAGAGATGAATGATTTTTAAAGACGGCTTTTTTAAAGATATTTCTTTGGGTCTTCTTTGGATTGGTTGTTGTATGTCATAATATCTTCTGAAATTTTTGTAGATATCTTCATTGATCTTGACATCATCCGGATATCGTGAAGGCTTTCTGTCAGCCATTGATGTAATAAATTTTTGAGTGGCCCCGCAATGGACACCGCTGCCATCCATACCGATATTCTCAATATGGGAAAGTGTCGGATAGATATAGCAGCCTTTATTCAAATATACTGAGAGCGCCCAGTGCAGCGTCCAGACGTCTTTCAGCTTTCCACTTAACATCTGATTGAGCATTAACGGGACATCTGTTCCGCCCTGGGACAGATCAATATTATTTTCTGCGGCCTGCCTGTATCCCTTAGCCAAATCATGCTCAAAATGCCGCCAGGCCCTCTTCCATGTAGCCCATCCCCAGCTTCCGATTCTTGGAAAGAAGTAGAGATCATGTGGATATTTCTTCAGGATAGATTCAGGGACAGGCACAGTGTAACCGCTTATTCCGAAAACCTTTTCATTGTTTTCATATTTATTGAGACACGCTCCAATGAAATCAAAGAAATGTTTTTGAGGAACGCAATCGTCTTCCAGGAGGATTAACCGGTCATATTTAGTAAACACATAATTGACGGCGCCAACAATTGACTTTGCCAAACCGATATTTTTGTTTTGCTCGATAATAGTAGGCGTTGTCCAGTCAATCCTTTGAAACAATAATCGTGTTTCATACACATCAGACAAGTCATCGTTGTTTTTTGGCCCATCAGAAAAGACAAATAAATTTTGGATATTATGTTTTTTTAACGAGTTTAAAACTTGTGCTGTATGCCATGCCCGCTTGTAAGCAATCAGAATAACAGGTGTATTATCCATAAAATCCCCCCTATATCTTCTTTCCTGATACCCAGACCATAGATTCTTTGAATTCATAATCAAACCTATCCTTTAACGGGCCTATGGATGTAAAATTAAAACCGACACTTTTCATAAGATCAAAAATGTCCTGATATGTGAAAAAATGAATATGCCCGCCGTCATAAGGGAAGTGATCGCCACTTGTCTTGGGAAAGCGTCGATTATGAACCAGAGATTTCAAAAGATTTTCATTTAAGATATTCGGCGTACTAAGAATAATCTCACCGCCGGACTTTAATACACGATGAATTTCTTTTAGAAAGAATAGAGGATCAAACACATGTTCTATAACATCCAGCGTAATTGCCAGATCAAAAAAATTGTCTTCATAAGGCAATTTTTCGCTGTTTAAGTCCACGACATCAGCCTGTTTATAGACTTTCCCTGCCTCTGAAATAGCTTTTTCGCTTATATCAATGCCATACAAACAGACTTCGGGATCCAGATAATGAGCTAAGGTCCCTCTGCCGCAACCGATATCCAGAATTTTTGCGCCCTTGCCAATTCTACTGTGAGTTTTAAGAAAATCAGCGCAGTACTCCACCCAGCCTTTTCCGTCACTTTTCAGCCACGCATGATCATTGAGTTTTGCTTCCCATAGTTTGTCATATGATTTTTGTGGTGAACTACTGTCATTCATACTTTCACCCTCTAATGCACTTAAGGCAGACAATGTTTTTTCACCATCCTCATTCAGAGTTGGCACCTTCTCTATTAATCTGCCGTCTTTATTGATTATCCATCTGGCATAGGCAATGGACTTCATGTTATCATACCCGCCTGCAAGCGCGAGGTTTGTCTTTGCTTCTTCGCCGTTCCAGGCTTCCTCAATCCCGCCCTTGATATGGCCGTAATCATGGTTTTGGTGAACGATAGTTGCAGCCTGAGTCGCATCTATAACATGCATCTTTAAATCCAATGCCCGCTTAATCAGCCAGTTATCCCAAGCCGTTCGGCCAAGAGCAAAGGGGGGGATATTACCCCAGGCTCCCTTAAAAAAGACAAAGTAATCCACACCTGTAATAGCATGTAATATTCCCTTGTCATTGATAAGGCCTTTAAGTTTATTTTCCCATTTGTTATCCTTAAAATTGATCAAATCGCGCAATTCAACATCCCATCGCTGCCCAACCATTAAAAAATTATCAAGTCCGTTCTTAAGTATTGTTTCGATTGCCCCTGCAAAATCGTTCATCAGGATTATATCCGCATTCACATAGGCTATAATAGAATTGCTGCTATTGGCTTCTGCAACCGCGAACATTGAATTCAAAAGAGGCGTTCCAAATTTATTTTGCTCCACATGCGGTATATGTTTCAAATTAAATTCCCTGGCTATCTCAGCAGTTCCCTCATCATTACCCAAAAGAATAATCTCCGGTTGTGGTTGAAGCAGCATCCAGCTTTTAATCGCATTGCGCTGGATAATATCAATATGACCTTTAAAAGCCTTGGGGATGGCAAAAATCGTTATTGGTTCCATTTTCTTGAATTGATGAGCGGCAATTTCCGGTTTTTTCCGGTCATTCACCCATGTATAAATGTCTTCCAAAAGCCCCTGAGCATTGGGATGGGGTGAAGGATTGGCAGTTTCTTTTTCTAATGCCTGCATCGCTTCCTCAAATTTGCCCCCCCTGGCCAGGATAACACCCTGGGCATAAAAAGCCCCTGCCATAGAAGTGGACAAATCAGTGACACGCTGAAAACATACCAGAGCCAAGTCCAGCCTGCCTTTTGCATACAATTCAGTCCCCTGCTTGCAAATCTCATTGATCTGTTGATCAGTCTGAGTATAATTTTCACCTTGATTATGCAGTATTTCAACCGGATTATATTTAACATCTCCGCATAATCGCTCAAATTCTTTCGTATCGAATGATGGATTAGCCCCCTCTTCCTTTTTCCATTCAAAAGCAACCGATTTTATCCCTGGCTTAAAAACAAGGTCTATTTGATTTTTATTTACCCACTCCATTAATGGAATTACCTCGCGAAACCCAAAAAAGGAGCCTCCTTTCCAATAAGGAGCATAAAAGCCCTGGAAACACTGTAAGGGGTCGATTTCATTGATAACAGTATCTTTGAAGAATTGGAGGGCGTTATCCTGAGAGAGGATTGTATGACTATGCCACAGATCATCCACCACAACCATGCTTCCGGTCGGCAGGGTAGGAATAGCGTTTTGGAGCACATGTTCCATAATAGGGACATTAGGTTGGTCATGAGCATCTACATAAAATAACACTTTGTCTTCATGCCCCCAAAGCCGGCTGAAATCTATTTCCAAAATATTCTGCTCAAGCAGTTTCACCCGGGACAGGTCAACCGGAATTATCTGCTGACTTTGACGAAGCGGAGCAAACGACAGGTTAATAGCAATAATCTCCGCATCGGTATCAGCCGACAACCACGTTCTCAGCGACAGACCTGAAAGTGTGCCGAGTTCCACTATCTTTGCGGGCTTATATTTATCAACCATCTTAATTAGATCGTTCAATGCTTCAGGGGTTTGATCGCGGTAGTAGAGGCGGTTTTGGGCGATCGCAAATTTTGCGATCCATTCGTGAAAATTTTCTCCTCCATTTGTGATAGTATCGGATTTTGACGTTTTGGGGTTCATCAGGGACATTTTTTTTCCTTTCGGTTTGTAAAAATACATACCCTCCGAACTAATCTTTTTGGAATCATACCCCCAGGATGAAAGCAACTCATTAATTTTTTCTGCGTTGCAACCAAATTGTTGAGTATTGGCCTCGTAATACTCAGTTAGAATGCCAGGGTGATATTCTCGTATGAGATTCTCGCCTCCTTTCAAGACAAGGAGTTCACATCCTTCAGTATCGATTTTTATCAGGTCTACCTTTTTAATGCCCTGTTCAATTGCAACCTGATCCAAAGTATTTACTGGAACTTTTATTTCAGTCCAATTATCGAAGCGCATTGGCGTTCCAAGGCAAGCAAACCCTGAATCAGTGCCTGACTTAGGGTATTTCAATACCTCAGAACCTTTTTTGTCCGATAAAGCAATTTGTAATGCCCTGACATTATATTGCAACTTGTTGAGCAGGATATTGTTTTTAAGAATCTCATAAATCATTGACATCGGTTCAAATGCCAAGCATTTAATATTTTGATTTATTTTCGCCAATAAACAAAAAGATCCGGTATTTGCGCCTATATCTAAAATAACCGGATTGTCAATATTCAATGTTCTTTCATAAAAAAACTTGATTGTCTCCATATCCCATGCGGTTGGCACTCCTTCTCGTAACCTTCCCTGCCAGGAACCGCCTACCTTTGTGGAACGCGTGTCAAGCGAAACCCTAAAATCATCAAATAGAATTCCTTCCGTTTTTTTGAGAGGGGGGTGCATTTCGGACTTAATGGAGACTGGCAATGATGCTGACACATATTGATTGCCCGGTAAATCCTGTAACAGCATAGGTATTTCAAGAGGTTTTCTGGATGCGATAAATACTGATCTTGTGAGACGTTTTTTTTGTAAAACAGGCCAGTTCAAAGGGAAATCCGAATGGTCCGGCTGGGTGGCGGTAACATAGGCAAATGGAAAATGCTTACGCAATTCAGATAATACCCAATTCCTGGCTGGACGGCATCCTATGCCTTCAATACTTTGATCTAATGCACTTTCTGGCTCTTTGATAAGGTTAATTTTCCCATTGTCTATGGGGTAAACACACGTTTCAAGCAACAAAAGGCTCCTGCAAGCCTCAGATAGGTCTTTTATAGCTAAAGCTGGGTTTGATAAATGATAAAGAGTGCCATAGCAAAAAACTATATCGAATTCCCCAAAACGATCGTGACTCCCTGATTTATTGAGATCGGCTAACTCAACTTTTCTATGAGGATAGCGACGGCGATGTTCTTCAACATTAGTTTCTCTGCCCTCTGTAGATAAAATCATACACCCTAATTTCTCAAAAAATCCAGTCAATAAACCAATCCCGGCAGCGACTTCCAATACCGTAGAATTCTCAAGTTTAAGACCTAAGGAAGCGAGGTGATCTAACCTGGCTTTATTGATATCGTTTGCGTGTTGCTGATCAAAAACAAATTCCATAAAATACCGCCCCTGCTGTTTATCATTTTAAACTATAATCTAACCAGGTGCTATTTCCATTGCTCCGTATTGATCAAAGATCGTAATTTTTATTTCTACTACCCCAAAAATTTAATTTTATCCCCAAACCTAAATACCTAAACTCTTCAAAATTTATATTTTTAAAAACCCTCCAGCTATCCAACAACAATGCTCTGTCTTTAGCCAAAGTCCCTGCAAGCTTCCAGTCAAGAGCTTCATAATCCTGCCAATTGGTTAAAAGAATTATTCCTGCCGCATCTTTGATACATTCGTACGGGTCATCAAAATAGACGGCATTATCACCCAAAACATCCTTTGCCGCAGACATAGCCTTCGGGTCATGAACAGAAACCACAAAGCCGGAATCAATTAGACTCTTGGCAAGCATGATTGATTGTGATTCTTCAATGATGTAAGTCCCGGACTTATAAGATAATCCCAAAAGTGCAATTTTATCGCCTGGATTCGTGTTTTTGCTGATAATGTCAAACAGCCTGTCAACTACGCAATTATTGATGGCAACAACCTGCGGGCCCAACCTTGGCTCAATCCCGGACTCTCTGGCAAAGGCCTGGAATGCCTGATTGTCCCGCGGAAAACATGGCCCGCCGAATCCTAATCCGCCTTTGAGATATTTGGAACTGATACGTGTATCCGAGCCGAGCGCATCGGTAATGGCATCTATGTCCGCGCCTGGAACTTTTTCACAGATAGAGGCCAATTCATTGGCAAAACTTATCTTCATTGTCACAAAACAATTAAGGCTGAGTTTTGTAATCTCTGCATTGATAAGCGACATTACCTTGATAACAGGACTGCTTTCACAGGTTGAAAGATAAAGTTCTTTTGCCATATCGCCGGAGCGTTTATCAGAAGCACCGATAAGTACCATATCGGGATTTAAAAAATCTTTTATTACTGAACCGAGTGCGATAAATTCCGGATTATAAACCAGGCCAAAATCAACGCCGCATGGCTTGCCGGATATCCTTTCCAGCAAGGGTTTAAACCGGCTGTCGCAAGAACCTGGCATAATGGTGGAGACTACGTCTATTACATGGAAGCTGTCCTTTTTTTTGAGGGCAGGGGCCAGAGATTCAAGAACATTCTCAATATATTTATTGGCGAATTTTCCGTCAGAACGGCTCGGAGTCGGGACAATAATAAGAGTTATTTCCGAATTACTTATGGCTTCACAGGCATTATCCGTCACAGTCAGATTACCCCATGACTTTCCCAAAAACTCTTCAAGGCCAGGTTCATCAATTGGGCATTGTTTCAGGCGCAACTGATCCAGAACGTGCTGATTTGTGTCAACGCCGATCACTCGATGCCCTTTAGATGCAAAACATGCGGCGGTGCAAAGACCCAATTTACCTAATCCGATTACTGATATGTTCATTTGCCAACAGTCCTCTTAAC
>JAGGXA010000151.1 GCA_021163285.1 Deltaproteobacteria bacterium
AGATAGAATATCATCATGTATTTTGATAACTTCTTCTAGTTCATAATTCCCTTTAATATTAAAAACATTACTTCGACTTATTTCTCCAAGAAAAAGGCCGCATCGTTCTAAACAACCAGCGAGGCAGCTAGTTCCGCTTCTATGCATTCCAACAATAAATATAATTTCATTTTTATAAGATTCTTCAGTATTTGTTAATTGTCCTTGCAACCAACCGATATATTTTTCGTAATAATTGAAAATTAAAGATGTAGCAAGATCACATACTTTTCTATTTATTTTTTTTTGTATTAATTCAGTATCTCCCCCTTTTTTTTCATCATGAAATCCAATATGTTGGCGGGAACCTGCCCCATGATGATAAATAATATCTCCATATATTCCTCCCAATAACCTGTGAATTTCATTGATATTGCTTCGGTATAGTTTATGAATATTTAATTTCAATTCTAATGCTTTATCTGTAAAAGATGACATCGTATCATGGTTAATATCTCCAGCGCTTTCAGCAATAAAATCCAAACGAAGATGATTTTTATCTATAAAGTCAACTGTAGTGCATAAGCAACTGGGATGCGCATAAGGAGGTATTCCTTCTTTTAATTCATCACGCCAAACACCTGATATTGCAGTGTTTGTGTTAAGAGGGGTAATCATATGTTTAAGCCATCCTTTTTTTATAGGATGTGCATCGCTATCCATGGTTATTATATATTTGCATTTGTCGGTTTTGGCTAATTCATATAAGTATTGAAGCGGTACAGCATGAGGATGCTGTAACTTTTTCAAAGGGTTAGCATTGATAAGGGTTAGATTTGTAATTGCTTGAGTTAATTGATTTACCCATGAATCATCAATATTATTATTCCATAAATATATATGATGATTTTTCCAAATAGTGTTTTCTATTATTTTATTTAAGCATATTTGTAGCCACCTTCCTTCCGCAGGATCTTTTCCACCGTTAACAATTAAAATCCCGGCTTTCTCTGTCATTGTAGCTTTCTCCTGAAAGAATAATATAACTTGCTGATTTTCTTGGAAAGGTTCACTATTTATGATATTTGTTCTTATCTCTGTAATATTTTGTATTGAAGCGTATTTATAAGAAAAAGACTCTTTTTTATCAGTTCAGACCTCGGAAAGAATGGCATTTTAAACGTAATTTTTTGGACACTCTTATTTTAAACAGGTGACAAACCAACTTCAATCGGTAATATTTTTCTAATGGGCAACCCCTGTGCCTGCCCTGAAATAATATACCAGTATACAGTATATATTTTTTAATCATTCTTTTTGCTTGTGTCTGCACAATAAATCATTGTGTAATGGTCGAAAGACCTGAATAACAAGGCTTTTCGCATTTTTATTCAATCTATGATTTCCGAGGTCTGCAGTTAATAATTTATAAAAAAATGTCCCCTATAAAAACTTTATTCGGCAAATGTGAAAGATGGAGGTTTTTTCCTCTGCAAGGTAATTTTTGTAGATCGCCGGGTGTGGAAAAGAAGCGCCAAGTAAGGGCTCGCGCAAAAATAACTTAACATTCTGGCATCTCATCTTCAGGTCATTTTCGGCAGATTTTAAAGAGCAAAAACCTTGAAATAGTCCACTATTACTGCGCCTTTTGCTCTTCAAAATCTACCGAACCTAATATAAAACTGAGCGCCAATTCTGTAAAGGTATTGTTGCGCGAACCCTAAACATGAGGAATTCTTTCTACTATGACAACTGGTAAAAAATGGTTAAGGCCTCACTATTACTTTCAACATTCATATAAGTTATTAGGAGTTATTGAGCGTCTTGTAAAAAAATACCGGCATCCTCAAAGCATCTCCAAGGAAAATCAAGGTTGACTTTTTAGTAGCAGGAACCCGAAAAGGTGGGATATCTGCGCTGGATGTGTATTTAATATCCCATCCACAAATATGTATGGCGAATAGAAAGGAAGTTCATTTTTTTGATAATGAAAAGATATTCCGCTGGGACTTATAAAAAAATTATTCTATCACTCCAATTTTAATCCCGAGTCTCATCACAGAGTTATTGGTGAAAGCACACCTATCTACATGTATTGGACGGAAGCTCCTAAACGTATTTGGCAATATAATCCCGAAATGAAGATAATCATTATTCTTCGAAATCCTGTTGAACGTGCCTTTTCTCACTGGAACATGGAAAGAGATCGAAATAAAGATAAATTGACATTTTGGGATGCAATTCAACAAGAGCGAGAAAGATGTAGAGAGACATTACCATTTCAACATAGGGTTTTTTCCTATGTTGACAGAGGATTCTACAGTCAGCAATTAAGGTCAATCCGGCATTATTTCTCAGAGAAGCAGACTTTGATATTAAAGAATGAAGACCTCCGGTATAATCCAATAAATACTCTAAGAAGGGTAACTGATTTTCTTGAAATAGATGCTTTTCACCATATTGAGGTAACAAGTGTTCACCATAGGCCTTACATTACTTATATGACATCAAAGGAAAAGGACTATCTAATATGTATATATATGGATGAAATAAAAATCCTGGAGAAAATGCTGTGTTGGGATTGCAGTGATTGGTTGGCATAAACCAAATACACTTCTAAGGAATCCAAAGTCAGTGTAACTACTCAGACAGATAGGCTAAAGGTGAAATATGGGAGGTGCATCCATGCATACCTTTACAAATGAAAACTATATGATTTTCTGCTAAAAACGGCTACACTCCCTTCAGTTTTCAGCCTTTTACTTCTTTCTTCCTGATCTCCTTTCAGCTCATCCGGAATCCTGTCAAAACGCTCGTCCATCGTTTCTTTATCAGCATACCTGACTCTGGTAATATTAATAATATAGTTCCGAATATCGGGATCTTTTTCAATTAACTTAGGTAGTTCCGAAATAATAGTGGTTTTTGTTTCTTTTTGTGTCAATTCTGTTTGTATTATCTATGTCTCCATATTATCTGTTGTTTTTTATATTGAACTTAGGGTTTGCGCAACAATAACTTTACATAATTGGATGAATAATATTCAACAACAGTATTAATACACTACGCCTTTCGATAATGAAAAGATACAGGCAAGGGCACTATCCCATGCGTTATAGATGTAAGATAAACACCGGCCTTATAAAAATCTTTTTGCGGCACATGCACAATCGAGGCGTCCTCTATGTTTAATATTACCCCCATCATTGGCCTGATTATCTTCACCTGAAGCAGATAGTCCCCTCCCGTTAGATAACGGGTAATATCATTGATCTCAAAAAGTCCCTCCCAGTCTCCATTTACGTTTTCCATTATAGATTTCGCTAAACGTGCTCCAATCCTGGAAACCAGCGTCCCGTCCGGAGTTGTTATTTGCAGTCCTATTCCCAGACGGGCAATGGGTTTCATGGTCCGGCCCTTCACCTTGACTATTAACGATGATATTCCATTTTGGGAATCAATTGCAGTGTGAATGCCGTTAACTTCTACGCCATGCTCATCATTTACTGCTATTATCTGATTTTGAGAATGGGAATTTGCTTTATCCAGGGTTTCTTTTTCATAACAACTCACCACTTCATCCGTGGGACCTCCCTGCCTTAATCTTCCATTCCCAAGCCAATATACGGTTCCACACAGTCTCTTCACCGATGCCATTTTGTGACTTACAAACAACACAGTCCTTCCTTCTATTGCGACTTCTCCCATTTTTTTGATACATTTGGTTTGAAAGGCCATATCTCCAACAGCGAGCACTTCATCTACAAGCAGGATCTCCGGCTGCAAATATGCAGCAACGGCAAAGGCCAGACGTACACGCATACCGCTTGAGTAACGTTTAACCGGTGTGTCAATAAATTTCTCTATTTCTGAAAAGGCCACTATTTCATCAAATTTCCTGTCGATCTCCGCCTTTTTCATCCCCAGTATCGTACCGTTAAGGTAAACATTATCCCTTCCTGTAAGCTCAGGATGAAATCCGGTTCCCACTTCTAAAAGGGATCCCACGCGACCATGAATAACTGCACGGCCTTTGGTAGGCTCCGTAATGCGCGAAAGGATCTTTAAAAGCGTGCTTTTTCCGCTTCCGTTACGCCCGATTATGCCGACAAGTTCTCCCCTTTTGACCTCAAAGGAGACATCGTCCAGCGCCCATATAACATCTTTTTGCTCATGATCATCTTTCCCGAAGGCGGAAAGTTTCTGAAGGCGTTTGAGGTTTGTAAAGGGACGTCTTGCGATACCAAGCATTGCCCCAACCATGGTATCATGCATCTCTTCTTTTAATCCGATGCGATAACGCTTTGATAAATTTTCGACACTTATGACAGTATCCGACATGTCAGGCAACATCCGCAAAAAAACGCTCCATCCTGCGGAAATAGACAGCGCCGGAAAGTGCAATAATAATGGCTGATATTGTTCCTACTCCTATCAGGTCCCAAGGCATGGGACGTGTGCCCAAAAGTGCGGCACGGAAACCCTCAATTACTCCCGCCATCGGATTCAGACCATAAATCAGGCGGTATTGATCGGGAACCAGGCTGACAGGATATACTACGGGAGCGGCATACATTAAGAGTCTTATTCCAAAGCTCATCCCGTGCTGAATATCGCGATACTGGATAGCGAGGGCAGTCAACCACATCCCAAGCCCTGCTGATGTGAACATCATGAGTAATATGAGTAAAGGAAGGGTCAATACAAAGATGGTTGGTATAATTTTGAACCAGACCATAAGAATAAAGAGCAGGAAAAGTGAAACTCCGAAATCGACCAGCTTGCTGAATATTGGTGTCCAGGGAATAAGCATGCGTGGGAAATAAACTTTGGTGATTATATTGGCAAAAGATATCAGGCTTCCGGCAGTCATGCCGAGAGAATTTGAAAAGTAGGTCCAGGGTACGAGTCCGGCAAAACTGAAGACAGCATAAGGAACACCGTCGGATCCGATTTTTGCAAGTCTGCCGAATACAATGGTAAAAACTATCATCGAAAGCAATGGTTGAATTATGGCCCAGCCGATCCCCAGAACGGACTGGGCATAAAGAGCCTTTATATCCCGCCATATAAGAAAATAGAGCAGGTCCTTGTATTCCCAGATCTCACGAAAATTTATAAATCGCCAGCCTGGCTCAGGCTCAATTACAGCAATAGATTCCGGCATAGTAACAGATTCTGAAATAGTATTGGATTTTAAATTAATCAATGCAAACCTTTTATGTAACCCTGGTGAACGGTTATTTATTATTCATAATCTTCCTGATAATATCTTTACACTGTCTTAATTCCTCTACGGCCCTGATGTCGGCAAGTACCATGATTTGCACAAGTTCCGTGAAGGTCACCTTTGGCTCCCATTCAAGTTTTCTTCTGGTGTTTCTTGTGTCGGCAAGAAGGTATTCTACTTCCGTGGGACGAAAATAATCGGGATCTATTTCAATAATAACGTCCCCGGGCCTCCTGGATATTAGATCTGAGCATGAAGCAATAACGCCAACTTCTTTCAGGCCGCTTTCGCGCCACTCAAGTTCCATGCCAGCTTCCCTGAAAGCAATCTCGCAGAATTCACGAACCGAATGGGACTCGCCTGTTCCTATTACAAAATCATCAGGTTCATCTTTTTGCATCATCATCCACATGGCATTCACATATTCCGGCGCATAACCCCAGTCCCTCCTTGCATCAAGGTTGCCGAGATAAAGTCTTTCCTGTAATCCAAGTCTTATTCGCGCTACGGCCCTCGTAATTTTACGGGTAACGAATGTTTCTCCCCTTCTCGGAGATTCATGGTTAAACAGGATACCGTTGCTTGCAAAGATATTATAACCTTCACGATAATTTCTTACCAGCCAGTATGCATATACCTTTGCGACAGCGTATGGACTGCGCGGTTCAAGAGGGGTCTTCTCATTTTGGGGAGCCGCAGCGCCTCCGAACATCTCACTTGAAGAGGCCTGGTAAAATCTTGTTTTAACACCTGTTTTGCGTATCGCCTCAAGCAGCCTGATCGTACCGAGCCCCACGATATCACCAGTATATTCCGGCATATCAAAGCTCACACGAACGTGGCTCTGCGCGCCCAAGTTATAGATTTCATCAGGCTGAATATTGTAAATAATATCCGTCATCTGCCCTGATACCGATAGATCACCGTAATGCAGGTAAAGACTGGTACTTGGGGTATGCCTGTCCTGGTAAATGTGGTCTATCCGGTCTGTATTAAAAGTGCTGGAACGGCGTATGAGACCATGAACTTCGTAACCTTTTTCAAGCAGGAGTTCGGTCAGGTAACTCCCGTCCTGACCCGTAATACCGGTAATTAATGCACGTTTCATATTAATTTCTCCAGATCCTGTTCGCACAAAAATAATTTTATTATGCGCGAGCCCTTACTCCTTAAAATAATCTATCACGCTCTTTATTATTGCATCCAGATCATAGCGGGGCGCAAAGCCTATCAGGTTATTTATCTTTTCAATACATGGGCATCGCCGCTGCATATCCTCAAAACCCGGGCCATAAGCCTTTTCATAGGTAATGTGCTCAATCTCTGAATTACTCTCCGTCATTTCTTTTACTTTTTCAGCCAGCTCGTTTATAGTAACTTCATGACTATTTCCTACATTAAAAATATCTCCTTCGGCTGCAGGTTCATCCATTAATTTTGTAATAGCATCAACTACATCATAAACATGGGTAAAACTCCTGCTCTGGTTTCCATCCCCATAGACGATTATCGGCTTTCCAAGAAGGGCGCACCTCACAAAGTTGGGAAGCACCATGCCATACTGACCGGTTTGCTTTGGCCCAACCGTATTGAATAATCGTCCAATAACCACAGGAAGTTTCTTTTCATCAAAATAAGCAAGCGCCAGAAATTCATCCAAAGTCTTTGAGCAGGCATAGGCCCAGCGGCGTTTTTTGACCGTACCCATGACCCTGTTATCATCCTCTGACAGGTCATGCTCCACATGCTTGCCGTATATCTCCGAGGTGGATGCAATAAAGACCTTTTTTTTGAACTTGTTTGCAAGCCTTAAAACTACTTCCGTTCCCTTCACGTTAATATCGAGCGTCTCAACCGGATGGTCCATAATATTCATAACGCCGACTGCCGCTGCAAGATGATAAATGTGATCCACCCGGAAGATCAATTCATTCATCACAGACTCATTCAATATTGTATCCACAACAAGATGGAGACGTTCATGATTCTGTATTCCTGCAATATTTGCAAGCTTACCCGTCCACAAGTTGTCGATGATATATACCTCATGTTCGTTCTCCAGCAACCTTTCCGCCAGATGAGACCCTATAAAACCTGCGCCGCCTGTAATTAATACCTTCATATATAAGCTCCTGTATTCTCTTTAAAAAAAATAGCTCCGCCCCTCCGGTTACATGAGACCGATGCGAAAATCTATATTTATATAACTAATAAAAAAGATGAAGACCACTGATCAAAACAGTCTGGATAATATTTCTGCAAAAATCCTGTTCCAGGATAGCCTGCCTGAGATTCGGACCTGGAAGGCTGTCCGGGAACAGCAATCTTTTTTTTAAAATCAAGGCTTGCGAAAAAATTACCGCAGGCATATGGTTAATATCGGAGTCTCGCAAGCTCGCTTACCTCTGAGGATAATTTTTTCGCATAATACAGAGTTTGGAAAAAAGGGCATTCCCGGACAGTCACATAGTCGGTTATTGCAGTTTTTCAAGCAACAAGTCCTCTATTTCAACCTCTAATGATCTCTGTAAAAGTTCGATGGATACCACTACCATGTCTGTTTTGATCTTGTGATGAAGGTAAAACCCAACCAAGCCTTTTAACGGACCTTCCATAATCATGACCCTGTCACCTTTTCTCATATATTTTCGATTGTGAACAGTACGTTCTGTGCCGTCCAGGATCATCAGGGAAGATATCTCTTCATCATTTGCAGGGATCGGCCTGGATTTAAACGTTACCATACGAACCACACCGACGGTTTTTATGATCCGCCGGTAATTTTCAGTATCAAGCTCCGTTCGGACAAACAGATAACCGGGCAGCATGGGAACCATGATCTTTTTGTGACGATCTTTACGTCTGCTTACAACCTCGATACGGGGAAGAAAGGTCTCTATTGATTTGGAGCAAAGTCCATCATAAACTTTTTGTTCAAAACGGCTTCGTGTATGAATGGCATACCATTTTGCAAGGCCTTGGTTCATAAGGTAGCTATCCTGTCAGGGTTAACACCGTTTTCAATCAGGAGCGTGATATCTTCATCAATAGTCTCAAGACGTGTGAGCAGGATCATGTCCCAATTATGCTGACAAAGCCTGTCGAGTCCATCCACTCTATGCTCAAAAAAAATATCACCATTTTGCCTTTCATCCACGATCCCGGCAAGCTGAATGCCGGTAAGCTGCAAATAGAGGTAGGCCAGCTCGGCTATCTCTCCTGCGCCGAAAAAAAGGATTGTATTTAAATTATTACCTTCAATCTCTTTAAATTTGTTTAAAAGGAGGCCTTTGATCTCTTTATAAAAATTTACTGAATACCTGAGATATTCAACAGTGAGCCTGCTCTTTTTTGCGACCCCCCTGGGTGTTAAAAAATATTTCACCCTGTTTTTTGGCATTGTCCTGACCTTGAAATATCCCTTTTTGACAAGCCTTTTGATAAAAGTATTGATCAGTCCAAGAGAAAGATTTAATCGCTGTGACAACTCTCTTTGAGTTGGGCTGCCGTCCCGGTTAATTTCACCCATTAACCGGAGTATATGGATGTCTTCCTTGTTCATTCAGGCCGAACCTATATTTCCTGTTTTTCATATTTCAGGGAAGAAATCTATTAAAATCATTTGAAAATAACAAGCATCTAATTAAAATAGTTTCATTTCCGTGCCACTGTTCATTAATTGAACGCCATTGTCAAGAAAAAAAATGCGGGTGAAACTGCGGGGCAAGCCTATAAATAAGTAAATAATCCACTATAATAAGTGATAATTGGGGGAGTATGGGACGCTCTTACCTTTTGAATTTATCTTTTATTGTAACCGTTCACAGGTTTAACTGAATCGGTAACTTTATCACGCTAATCCGCGATGAGCAATAACTTCAAAGAAATGGAAAGAATAACTGTCTGTGCTGTATGATCGCAATGGCTTCACAGCATATGGCCGAGCTTAAAACAAGGCCGATTTATCCTGTTCATTAGCATACTGCTTATTGATCTTCTCATCTTTTTCTTGCCATTGACGGCAATATCTCTGAACTGTATAATTAGCGCCTTAACGGTTGAACCCTGAACCTGTGAACGGTTACAGTTATTTTTGCGTGAACCCTGAATCAGGAGAAAAAGATAATGGAATGTAACAAGGAAAAAAATCTGGATCGATGCAATTGCACCTATGAGCCCTGTTCAAGAAAAGGCCTCTGCTGCCAGTGTATTGAATATCACCTGAATATGAGACAATTACCTGCATGCTGTTTTACAAAAGAGGCGGAGGCAACATACGATCGTTCCTTTGAACATTTTGCGCGTCTTGTTCAGGCAGGAAGTATTTGATGACCGGATCATAATGGTATAATTGTTGCTGACAATTATTGAATAAATCGGAATATAAAAAACGCTGTTCCTTATTCGTTTCTTACTTTAATCTTGACTTGCACTTTTTGATTTATTACTTTCACTGTTAAACCTTGGTAACTACTTTTAATTGTTCCCTTATTTTTGCATGAGGAGTGATATGAATAAATCTCAGTTAATTGAAGATCTCGCCAAAAAAACCAGCCTTCCCTTAAAAAAGGCCGAAGAGGTTTTTAATTCCGTTTTTGGGGACATTGAAAAAGCCCTTATCAGGGATGAAAGGGTCGAAATCAGAGGGTTTGGAAGTTTTAAGATAAAGGAATATGATGGTTACAAGGGTCGAAATCCCAAGACCGGACAAATTATTGAGGTTAACCCTAAAAAACTTCCATTCTTTAAAGTTGGTAAGGAACTTAAAGAGAGAGTCGATATTTATTAGGGACGGGGACAAAATAACATCTCCAGGCAGGCGCATAGATTTAGGTCAGGTTTGTTAGTTCTAAGAGCATAAAAGTTGCAGGAATATTGCGCTGTTCCAAAATTTTTGTATTTTTAGATCGGGCAAAGATGGCCTGAAGCTGTGATGCATAGTTGGGGAAGTTAATTTGTCCTCGTTCTTTAGCAAGTTTACCTGCAATAGTTCAGCAGGGGTACGAACTTGTGCCTGTTTTTACTGAACTTAATATAGCGCCTGAACGAGAAAGCATAATGTTCGTTCGGGCGTTAATATAGCATATGCGACTTTTAAACGATGATAAGTGCCCGCGCAAAAATAATTTAACATTTTGATATCTCATCTTCAGGTTATCTTCGGTAGATTTTAAAGAGTAAAAACCTTCAAATAGTCCACTATTACTGCGCTTTTTGCTCTTTAAAATTTCCCGAACCTAATCTGAATCCGAGCGCCAATACTGCGAATTTATTTTTGCGCGGGCACTAAGTCCGGTTTAATGTCATGTTTTGATGCTTTCTGATTGAAAAAAGGAGTATTTTTAAGAAATTTTCCCTTGGTCGTGCTAGATGGGGTGTTAGCGGTGCCCTGTAACCCGAAATCCGCTCATGCGGGATTGAAAATCCTTCAGGGAAATCATGTGCCTGTAGATCCTTCGCTGTCCTTGGAGGGGAGGTGGACCTCACGTGACAGACGCTTATGAACCCCGTCAGGTCCGGAAGGAAGCAGCGGTAAATAAGATAGTCTGTGTCGTGATGGGATCTAACTCTTACCTTCGGGCGGCAAGGTTTTTTAGGGCATGGTTCGAATAGGGATGCACGGCCAGGGGTTTCTTCAAAAAGATCTTCTATAAGGCAGCTTATAGATGCCAATCTGAGTAGTGCCTGAACGAAAACTGCTGATTTTCCCAATTTCTGCGTCAGACGAAAATTTAAATCTTTAAAATCCTTAGGAACGAGGACGAAATTCCCCGCTTGGTATGTATTCCCACGCAGAGCGTGGGAATGAGAGCAAATAATACTTTTTGTCGCGAATTGCCGTATGAGGAACTATGAGATTGCTTCGCTTCGCTCGCAATGATATGCAAAGAAATGCCCCGTGAATGGTTACTGATACATGAAGCTGGCAAATTTTCAGGAATCATTTTTATACCCGATATAGAGATAGGTGACTCCCAGAGTCAAAGGGTAATATTTTACGTCCACAAGGCCTGCAAGCTCCATCTTATGAGCAAAATCGGAGGCGCTGGGGAAATTCATTATGGAATCCCCAAGGTAATGGTAGGCGTCAGGGTTTGGAGAAAATACCCGGGCAAGTGAGGGAAGAATCACTTTAAGATAAATATAATAAATGCGCCTGAAAAATGGAGTCCCTGGAAACGACATCTCTATGACCATGACCTGCCCACCGGGCACAACAACCCGGGTCATTTCTTTCAGCGCATCTATTTTGTCCGGGATATTCCGGATCCCGAAGGCTATCCCGGACACATCAAAACTGTCGGGCGGAAAGGGAATATTCAGGGCATCCCCATTCAGCATCCGTATCCTTTTGGAGAGGTTTTTCCGTTTGACCTTTTTTTTACCCAATACCAACATTTCCTGCACAAAATCAAGTCCCGTCACCCGGATATTCTTATGTCGCAGCGCCGCTTGAATGGCCAGATCGGATGTGCCTGTCGCCACATCCAGGAAACGGAACGTCTTGAAAAAACGCATTTTATTTACTGCAAAACGCCGCCATATTACATCCTGCCAGAGACTGAGAAAATGGTTCAAAAAATCATATTTTCCCGTGATAGTAGAAAATATTTCTTTGACCATACTGATTCGCTGAGTATCGGTCACCTGTTTTACTGAGGGGTATCTTCCGATTATCATTTTAAGTTCTATTTTGTCCTTGTTACAAGGCTCTTCCTCTTGTTTATGAGGCAAAAGCCTTTGGAACGAGGACAAATTAACTTCCCCAACTATACATCACAGCTTCAGGCCATCTTTGCCCGATCTAAAAGTACAAAAATCTTGAAATAGCTCACTATTCCTGCAACTTTTGTGCTTTTAGATCGAACGAGCCTGACCTAAATCTATGCGCCTGCCCGGGAATGTTATTTTGTCCTCGTCCCTTCGCATAATGGGTTCGCAGGCAGAGCCTGAGAACCAGATAGCTTATAAGCGGTTAAAAAAGTGCGTCCTGTGCAGTTGCCAATAGCAGTTAGCTTTTTGACCTATTGATTAAATTCGGGTGCAATACAAAAAAGGACATTTTTCAGATAAAGGATGCTTTTCGTTTAACATTCTGATTTAATGTCGAATGTCGAACGAGGAATTGCGAATTATGAAGTCCTGTCCTTTTTCCTTTTGGCAATAACTTTGCCGTTCGAATAACTCGTACGACAAACCCGATCAGCCGTTCCTCAAGATCAAATTTGTCCTGTTCCTTCGATATTCATAATTCCCTGTTCGATATTCGACATTCAAAAAATGTCATTTTACCCTGTTATCAATTATTTTTTTACCTAAAACCTGCATAAACTATTTTCAAGAAGAAAATTATGCTTTTAATATCAACGAATTACAG
>JAGGXA010000104.1 GCA_021163285.1 Deltaproteobacteria bacterium
AGATAGAATATATTACACCAGAAATTGACACCGAACAATTGGATGCAGTTGACCGCCATTCCGCTGCGCCCGTTCCTCGCTCCGCTCCATAGCGGCAACTGACCCATGACGTTATGCTTTAACCTAAAACCTGCATAAACTATTTTCAAAAAAAAAATTATGCTTTTAATATCAGCAAATTATAGGGACGTTGTGCTTGCGTGACACGCATCGATTCGGATGCGGCTATAAAGACCTGCGGTTTTTGAAAATAGTTTACCCTCCGGGAGCGCCGATTTTACCGAACCTGTGGCATTGGCAAGGATTTGAAGTATCGTCGTACGTCTGCGCCCTTGCCGTCTTGCACCTGCCTGCTGCAGGCAGGTCTTCGGCAAACTCGACGCTTGCAGGATTTAGGTACTATCATGGTTACGAATGGCCGCTATTGATTATTTCCATTTCAAACCTGTCAACGCATTCATTACTGCAGAAATAATACTTCCTCCCGGCTATAACCCTTTTTCCTGCATCCCTTAATGGAACATAGGCCTTGCAAAAAGGATCCCGGATCATATCATTTACACTGTCGCTAACTTTGATGCTATCTTTATCCTCAACACTATCTCTGGCCTCATCCATTTTGATATACCCGCCGGACCTGAGCAGCCCTCTCAGGAAACGATACAGAAAATACGCAAGAAAAGCGAGGATTAAAAACCGCATTTATTGGCATCCTTCATTTTGAGGTAAAAGTAGTTGATACTTTTACTGGAACTAAAAATTGTAAATTGCAGAAGAGGCTTATAGCCTCTTAAATCAGCGGCAGGATGCCGCTGCCACTTTTCTACCAGATGTAAAGTAAAAATGAAGGACGCCCATTTATTTCCCTGTCGTCCGGAGTACAGCCTGACCTTGTTCTGATAACCCGGCGAGCAGCCCGGCCATGCTCTTCCCCAAAAGGGGGTGTATCAAATCCGGCGCCAATCGGACCAAAGGTTCCAGTACGAACCTCCTTTCATACATGCGTGGATGGGGGATTATCAGGTCTTCTTCATTTATTATATCATCACCAAAGAGGAGGATATCAAGATCAATTATTCGCGGATCCCATTTTCCCTTCCTTTTTCTCCCCATACAGGTCTCTATATCAAGGAAGCTCTGCAAGAGTTCCCGTGCCGAAATTGAAATTGACAAAGAAATGACGCCATTTAAATACCACTCCTGCCCTTCCACTCCGACGGGCTCTGTCCGGTAAAAATCGGATTGCGCCATAATCCTGCAGCCCGGAATCCGCTTTATTAATTCAATGGCCTTCAGGCAATTGAATAACTTATCTCCGATGTTTGATCCTATCCCGATATAACTAATTTTTACGATCGTTGAAGAACTTTCGTTCATTATAAACCCGGCTATAAAGCCAGCGCCTTTATTCTCTCAATAGCCTGCGCAAGCCTTTCCCTCTTTTGAGTCAAAGCAATGCGGAAATAACCCTCGCCCGGTTCGCCAAAGCCTGTCCCAGGAGTAACCACGACTCCCGCATCCTCCAATAAAGCTGCTGCAATTCCATTAGACGTGTAATCTTCCGGGACCTTTACCCAAAGGTAAAAGGTCGCCTTTGGAACATCAACTTCGAATCCTGCTTCATTAAGGCCTTTTACCATCAGGTCCTGTCTCCTCTCATATATGTGAATCATCTCGGCAACACAGGCCTGATCTCCATTAAGGGCTTCAATACCCGCTACCTGAATGGCCTGAAACACACCGGAATCAATATTGCTCTTTATTGTGCCAAGACCTTCAATCGCTTTCCGGTTTCCAACAGCAAAACCTATCCGCCAGCCAGTCATGTTATAGGTTTTTGAAAGAGAATGAAATTCCAGCCCCACATCCATAGCGCCTTCCACCTCAAGGAAACTGCCCGGACGGTATCCGTGAAAGGCCATTTCCGTGTATGCTGCATCATGGCATACCAGGATTTTATTGGACTTTGCAAATTCAACCACCCTGCTGAAAAATTCAGGGTCTGCAACCGCTGAGGTAGGATTGTTCGGATAATTGATAAACATAATCCGCGCCCTTTGGGCTATTTCATCAGGAATCACATCAAAATCAGGCAAAAATTTGTTTTCCTCTAAAAGCGGCATAAAAAAAGATTCTCCACCTGCAAAAAGGGTGGCAACGTGATAAACGGGATATGCCGGCGTCGGAACCAGGGCTGCATCGCCCGGATTTATAAAAGCGAGCGGAAAATGGGCTATCCCCTCCTTGCTGCCGATAAGAGATACCACTTCCCTTTGAGGATCAAGCTCCACTCCAAATCTCATTTTATACCACTTAGCCACAGCATCTTTGAATCCGTTCATCCCGGAATAAGAAGGGTACCTGTGGTTTTCAGGTTCATCAACAGCCTTTTTCAGCGCTTCAATGATATGAGTAGGCGTAGGGATATCCGGATCACCGACACCGAGATCAATAATATCAACACCCTTAGCCATAACCTCGGCCTTTTTCCGGTCTATTTCTTTAAAAAGATAGGGAGGAAGTTTTTTTAACCTGTCTGCTTTTTTAAATATTTCCATAAATTAGTGTCATCCATAAAAAAAAAGTAACTACTCTGGTAGACAGGCTGAAGGCTGTTAGAGAAAAGCGCATTTTGAAGCCATGTTTGGCGCAAGAATCAAATATTTCCGCCAAAGCACGGCAATTGTGCTCTTCTGTCCCCCTTCAGCCTAAACTGCTTCAGCCTGACTACGTGAGTAGTTACAAAAAAATACCATATCAAGTATCGGATGCAGGAGTAAAACCTGTGAGCTGCTGCTTGGTAACGAGGACGAATTAACTTCCCCAACTATGCATCACAGTTTCAGGCCGTTTTTGTCCTATCTAAAAGTATAAAAACCTTGAAACAGCTCTCTGTTCCTGCAACTTTTTGGCTTTTAGATCGAACAAACCCGACCTAAATCCGTGCGCCTGCCCGGGGATGTTATTTCATCCTCGTTCCTAAGTATTCAGCCATTACCAACTTGCAATTTTTCGAGGTATTCGATATTTACGATATCATAAAGTGAAGGATAAAAAAGGCTGGTTCTGATTTGAGGTTATCTGAGACCGAGGACATCCTGCATATCATAGAGACCATCAGGCTGCCCTACTACCCATAATGCCGCTCTGACCGCCCCTTTTGCGAAATTGTCCCTGTTGTGGGCACGATGTATCAATTCCAGTCTTTCACCAATGCCTCCAAACATCACCGTGTGTTCACCTGTGATATCTCCTGCCCTGAAAGTCTGAATTCCGATCTCCTCATCTCCCCTTTCACCGATAATACCCTTCCGCTCATAAACACCCACTTTATCCAGTTCCCATCCTCTTGCATCTGCAAGTATCCGGCCTAAACGCAAAGCAGTGCCGCTGGGGGCATCTTTTTTGAGCCTGTGATGGGACTCAAGTATTTCCATATCATAATCCCCGCCGAGGATACGAGCCATTTCACCTGCTATCTTGAACATCACATTAACTCCGACACTCATGTTTGGCGTCATAACACACCTGATCTTATCAGCGAGCTCCTCGACTTCTTTCAGCATATCCCCGGTAATTCCGGTTGTGCCAATAACCATGGCAAGCCCTTTAGCAACAACCGTTCTGAGATTTTCAAACGTTGCCTTTGCAGTTGTGAAATCGATCAAGACATCCCCCCGATCAACAACTTCCGTAAACGATCCTGCAATCCCGACGCCCAGCTCACCCACTCCGGCGACAAGTCCTGCATCTTCATTCACATTCGGATGATCAGGGCTTTCAAAAGCGCCCGATAATGTTATTCCACTGTTTTGACCTATCATATGAATGATCCGCTTTCCCATACGACCGGCAGCGCCTGCAACAATCGCTTTTACCATGGATATTTCTCCTCGGAGGCTGTCCAAGAATGCCCTTTTTCCCAAACTCTGCGTTATGCTCAAAAAATTATCCTCGAAATATCAACTATATGTCTGCGGTAATTTTTTGAGCAAGCCTTGATTTTGAAAAAAATTGCTGTTCTCGGACAGCCTCCTCGTCCCTAACCATTCACAAATTCACAGGTTCACCTGTTCAGGGTTACCCTTTTATGTATATAACTTATCCGGCAGATAGACTGAAACCCAAAGGCCGAAGATAAAATATATGGCGCGCAGCCATGTATACCTCAGGGCCCGCGCAAAAATAACTGAACATTTTGGCATCTCATCTTCAGCCTTTTACCTGAATACCTCAAGAGTTATTTATTACGATAATTATAGGGAAGATATTCTCTGCCGAATATCTCTCTCATTGCTACAAGTTTTGAAACCTGTGACGTTCCGTCCGCTATCTCAACAGCCATAACATCCCTGAGTCTCTGTTCAAACGGGAACTCCTGAGTATAACCATAATGACCGTGAAGAACAAGACAATCCCGAATCGCATTTGTTGAAAACCTTGGCGCCATCCACTTGATCATACCGGCTATTTGAGATGTTGATTTTCCATTATCGCGCAACCATAAGCCCTTATAGCAAAGAAGGCGCACTGCCTCAAGGATGCTGACATGTTCAACTATCGGAAACGACACACCTTCAAATGTGGCAAGAGGTCTGCCAAACGCATTTCTTTCTTTAGTATATGCTATTGTTTCTTCAAGCGAGACCATAGCGGGAGCTATCGCCTCCAGGGCCAGAAGTATTCGGCTGATATCAAAACCCTGCATACCCATAATAAAGCCGTTGCCTTCTTCTCCTACCAGGAAATCATCCGGAATTTCAACATCTTCCATGAAAATTGAACCACGAACTATCGCCCTGCAACCCATGTCGGCATAAGACTGACATGTAACGCCCGGGTAATCGGTCGGGACAACAAAACAGCTAACCCCCCTTGCTCCGGCTTCAGGGTCTGTTTTGGCGAATATCAATGCAATATCAGCGTCCATCATAGCAGTAATTCCCGATTTTTCACCATTCAGGATATAACTTGATCCTTTTTTAACTGCGCTTGTTCTCATGGCCGCTGCATCCGTACCGCATCCCGGCTCAGTCAGACAAAAAGCAGGAAGAGAATCACCTGCCAGAAAAGGCGCAAGGAATTTCTCTCTGATTGTTTCACTCCCCTGTTCGAGTATCGATGCTATTAGGTGCCCCACAACAAAAGTTGACATAGTCAAACTGCAGTCGCCCCTCGAGGTCTCTTCAGTAATTATCCCCTCCGACACATGGGAAGCTCCCATTCCGCCTTTCTCGGACGACACAGTTGCGCCGATGAGTCCTAATTCACCCATTTTCTTGTTCAGCTCATGTGGAAATTTTTCTTCACGATCCCATTTTGCATAATTGGGCGCCAGTTCCTTTTGAGCAAACTTCCTGACCATATCGGCCAAAGCCTTTTCTTCTTCATTAAATTCAAAATCCATTCAATATAATCCCCCACCCCGAAATGTTAAACCCTCTCTGACAATTTCTGCGATTATTACCATAATTCTTAAATACCTGCCAACCATGAAAATAAAACTTTTTTAAAAATGAGATAATAGGCAAAAGAAGGTGGTGAGTCAATCAAAAAACACGCCTGAAACACAATCGTTCACCTGCCTCGTTACCACGCTCCGGCCTGGTAATACATATCCTAACGTTCTTCATTCCTGGCGCAGATCGACTCAGAGCGTCCGAAATTCGTTCCAACACTGAACATTGGAACGAGGCTGGATGAACTGTTATACTTAAATTATGTGGGGAGATTTCAATACCGGATAAAAGAGGAGGATATTTTTGGCATCCTTCATTTTGAGGTAAAAGTAGTTGACACTTTTATTGGAACCAAAAATTGTTAATTGCAGAAGAGGCTTATCGCCTCTTAAATCAGCGGCAGGATGCCGCTGCCACTTTTCCGCCAAGTGTAAAATAAAAATGAAGGATGCCATATTTTGTAACCGTTCACAGGTTCAAAGGTATTTGCTCTTTAAAAAACAAAAAAGAATTAACTTCCCCAACTATGTATCTCAGCATACTTGGGGATGTTATTTTGTCCTCATCCCCAAAGTTTGCTGAAAATGACCAGAAGATCAAATGCCGAAATGTTAGGTTAAGTAATTTTTGCGCGAGCCCATAATAATAACTGAATCGGGGAAAATGGTCGGGACGAGAGGATTTGAACCTCCGGCCCCCGCGTCCCGAACGCGGTGCTCTACCAGACTGAGCCACGTCCCGACTTTTATAAGAAAAAAATCATTAACCACTGGCATCCTTCAAACCTGATTTACGCTTTGCAGATGTTGCGTTTCGTCCGGTTCCCATTCTCCGGCATAGAAATCCGTATGGTATGCATTCCCACGCAGGAGCGCGAATCCTTATTGAAGTACACCCGACTTTTAACTTTATATCCTACAATGCTAACTTATTTTTTTTATTATTACAAGAGCAAATTATTACCAACCACTTTCATAAAGTTTGCCATGATCCTGGCCGTTGCCCCCCAGATCAAATCAGATTCATACTCATAGACAAAACCATAATAAACCTGTCTGTCATATTTGATATATCTCTTTTTTGACTCCGGATTCCCTGCATTATTGAAGACTTTTAACGGTACCTTAATCAGTCTTTCCACCTCACCCCTGTTAATTATAAAATTATACGGACAGGGAATGAAACCGACATAAGGATGCAGGATAAAATTTGACACCAGGGCCGTGACATCATCGATCCTTCCAAGGATCTCTACATCCTTTTTCTTGAGCCCAATCTCTTCGTCGGCCTCTCTCAGGACAGCATCTTCAATGGAACTGTCTTTCTCGTCCACAGAACCGCCGGGAAAAGAAATTTGCCCTTTATGGTGAGTGACATTATCCGTCCTTTTGGTAAAGAGGACCTTCCAGATGCCGTCTTCCATAAAAAGAGGGATCAAGACGCCCGCATGTCTGTACAAAATGTTGTCATCCGGAATCTTCTTTGGCTGCGCTTCACTTAGATGTTCTTTAATCTTTTCAGATAACTTTCTTTTGTCAGGCATCATTATTTATCGTATTTGCTCAATAATTTCGATCCGGGAGGCTGTCCGAAAATGCCCTTTTTCCCAAACTCTGCGTTATGCTCAAAAAATATCCTCGAAATATCAACTATATGTCTGCGGTAATTTTTTGAGCAAGCCTTGATTTTGAAAAAAATTGCTATTCCCGGACAGCCTCCTATGCAGTCAGCCGTTAATTGAGAAATTCCATAATAATCAATTCACACCGTAAGTATTTATATATTCATCAAACTCTTCTTTTGTTCCCTTATCTATCGGTGTCCTTACGCCCCGAATAATAACAGGAATTTTTTCCACATAAAGATAATCAATCACCTCTACAATACCGGCCACGGAATAAACAGGTATGCCGCTCTTTTTTTCAAAGGCATCAATGGCATTTTCCCCCTTTTGGTCAAAAACCACGTTCCCATCCCTGTCATAAACCGCAGTTGTCTGCTCCCTGTCAACCGCAATACCAATGCCAACTATATGAAATTTCATACCCCTGTCACAGGCCTCGGTTTCGATTTTCCTTATAAGATCATATTTGGTCTCCATAGAGGTTGCCACATCGTCCACGATAAATATCCGGCAACCATCAAAAAAGGTACGGTTTACAAAGATGCTCTTTGATACAGTCGCCTCTCCATGGGTCTTGAGCTCTTTTCGATCATAATCAAACAGCAGGTCAAACCGATGGTCTATCCAGAGGGAAATGGCGGTTGAAAGAGCAATAGAACTTCCCTTATATGAAGGGCCCAGGATAATATCCGTATTCTTTACAATTCCCTGAAAAACCATCATACCGGCAAAAAATGAACCCATTTTCAGGCTCCGGCGCCCGGTGCTGAACATGGCCATGTTTATAAAACAGGGGGTAGGCCTGCCATCCTTCAAGGTAAGATCTTTATCAAAAAAAATTGCGCCTGTCTCTGCAAGGGCCAGGGCCAGCCCTTTTTTGTAATCTTCCACTAAATAACCTTTCCGCTTTAAAATTCGGCAACCGTTCACGGTTACTAAAACCTAAAACCTGCATAAACTATTTTCAAGAAAAATATTATGCTTTTAATATCAACGAATTACAGAAATGTTGTGGTTGCATAACACGCATTAATTTGATGCGGCCATAAAGG
>JAGGXA010000084.1 GCA_021163285.1 Deltaproteobacteria bacterium
GGACTTGAAGTATCGTAGTACGTCTGCGCCCTTGCCGCCTTGCACCTGCCTGCAGCAGGCAGGTCTTCGGCAAACTCGACGCTTGCAGGATTTAGGTATAATAAATTTGGTATCCTTCATTTTGAGGTAAAAGTAGCTGACACTTTATATTGGAACTAAAAATTGCAAACTGCAGAAGAGACTTATAGCCTCTTAAATCAGCGGCAGGATGCCGCGGCCTCGTTTCTGCCAAATGTAAAGTAAAAATGAAGGATACCAATAAATTTCATAATCCTTTTAATTAACATTAATAAATATGTATTGCAAATAAAAAAGACGCCTGTTCATGGATTCAGGGTTGTTTTTTTCTTAGAGACGAGGACGAAACAACATCCCCAAGTAAGCTGTGATGCATAGTTGTGGAAGTTAATTTGTCCTCGTTCCTTAACTTTATATATCATAGAACCAGTAAATGGTTACTGCTTAACTTTGGAGAAACAAAAAAGATGAATAAGAAACAATTGCTTTTCGAGATTAAAAAGGATCTTGATAAGAGTGAAGAGGCAATGCTCTCACCCTGGTCTTGTTTGAGTTCTCATGCAATAAGGAAATATGAAGATGAAAAGATAATTACAGGCCACAGACAAAATTTCTCTGTGGATACCGACAGGATAATCCACTCCCTGGCATATTCCCGTTACATAGACAAAACCCAGGTATTTTATCTTATAAAAAACGACCATATCACACACAGGGTTTTGCATGTACAACTTGTCTCCAAAATAGCAAGGACAATTGGGCGGCTTCTTAAGCTCAATGAAGATTTAATCGAGGCAATAGCGCTCGGTCACGATATCGGGCACACTCCATTCGGGCATGACGGTGAAAAATTCCTTTCCATTCTCAGTGAATCACATAATGGCGGCACATTTCTTCATAGTATACAGAGTGTCAGATTTCTCCAGGATATAGAGAGAAAAGGGAGGGGATGGAATTTAACATTGCAGGTCCTGGATGGCATATTTTGCCATGATGGCGAATTACTCCCTCAGTCCCTTACCCCACAAAAAGATAAGACATTTTTAATTTTTGAGGAAGAAATGAGACAAAAAGAGGAAAACCCGTCACTTGATATCCGGCCTATGACCCTCGAAGGGTGTGTTGTAAGGATGAGCGACACAATAAGTTATATTGGCCGGGATATCGAAGATGCTATCAGATTAGGTTTGATAAAGCGGGAAAATATCCCTAACGAGTGTAAAAAGGCGTTAGGGGACACAAATGGGAACATAGTTTACACACTTGTGGAGGATCTTGTTGCGAACAGTATAAACAAGCCATATGTATGTTTCAGCAGTGAGGTGGGAGAAGCAATAAGGACTCTCAAACAATTTAATCAGGAGAATATTTATCAAAACAAAAATATCAAGAAACAAACACATAAGATAAAACTGATGTTTGAGCTGTTGTTTGAAAAATATCTCAAGGACCTTAAAACCGAAAATCAGGCGTCTGATATTTTCGAGGGGTTTTTGGAAGGCATGTCAAATGAATACAAAGAAAATACAATTCCGGTAAAGATTGTGCGGGATTTCATTGCCGGTATGACGGATGATTATTTCTTAAGTCAGTGTTATGATAATATAATCCCAAATGTAAGAAGCAGCTTGTTTAATTAGGACCTGAGCAAAAAGTTTCGTCCTGCGCAGTTAGGGTTCGAGCAAAAATAACCTTACAGAATTGGCGCTCGGATTCAGGTTAGGTTCGGTAGATATTGAAGAGTAAAAGGCGCAGTAATAGTGGACTATTTCAAGGTTTTTGCTCTTTAAAATCTGCCGAAAATGACCTGAATCCGTGCGCCTACCTGGGGAAGTTATTTCGTCCTCGTCCCTAAACGTAGACGTTTATGCATAATGTTTTCTTGTGTCAAGGGAATCTTTTGTTGTTTTCACGAAATTCTATACCTGAGTTAATCAAAGCGTAACAATTCCGTATTATCTTTTCCTCGACATTGTAATGAATTATTTTTGTAATTAAAAAAAACAGACGGAAAAGTGGTGACCGTTCACCTCCCTCCTTACCATGCTCCGGTGTGGTAACGCATGCTTAGGCGCTCTACGTTTTTGGTGCAGCGCCACAGGCGGAGCGTCTCAAAACAGGCGCTAACGCAGGGCATTGGAACGAAATGGAATTATCAGATGGAAATAATAAAAGAATGGATTAAAAGCTTTATACGGGAATCGGAGTTATAGATTATGCAGTATGATATTATAGATCAAAAGGATTTTTTTCATATAACACTTTCGGGAAAGCCAATAAAAAATGAGATTCTTCAGACCAAAAGAATGCTTTTACCTTTGTTAAACAAAAAGGGGGTTCATGTCATTATAGATCTCCAGGATCTCCAGGATTTCCAGGCTGTTGACTCTTTATTCTTATTTGGAATATTAAACAGCATAAGAAAAGAAATCAGCTTTTTGGGAGGAGATCTGATGCTATGTTCATTGGATGCCGAAATGTTACAGTATTTTCAACAAAATCGATTAAACAAAATATTTGATATCTGCAAGGATAAGGAAAGCGCTGAAGAGAGCGAATGGAGGCAACATGACGGATAACTGTAATTTGACGGACAATAAGGTAATTGAAGTCCACCCGAATATATTTCTTATCAAGGGTGAAAATTCAAGCAGTCATACATATCTGTTAAAGGGTGACTACAAAAATGTTCTCATAGATTCCGGAGCAGATGAAAATTTTATTAAACTACAGGAATCTCTTCTTACCGTTGGAATCAAGATCCGGGATATCGACGTATTAATTAATACCCATGAACATTTTGATCATATCGGAGCAAACAGATATTTTCAGAACCATGCCATGATTGCGGCACACAGGTTTGCAGCCGTTAAAATAAGCGCCAAGGATATATATGTTACAATGTATAAATCAGGCGATTTAAACGAACCTGTGCCCAGGGTTCATCTATGGCTCGAAAACAGGTTTCGTTTTGATCTTGGGAATTTTTCCCTCGAAGTGATACATACTCCAGGCCATACATCCGGTTCTATATGTCTGTATGAATTAAATCATAATATTCTCTTTACAGGAGATACACTCTTTGCCGGGGGTAGTTTATCATACATAGCAGAATCGGGAAGCGTGGGGGATTACATTTATTCCATAAGTCATCTGACAACACGTAAAATAAATGAAATATACCCGGGACACGGCGACATATCGAAAAAACCTGAAGAGGACATGGAGCAGGCGATCAAGAATGCCAAAGCCCTTTTAAATGATGAAAAGGGGATCAATATAACAACACACTATTCTATGGGCGGGAAAAAGGGTTAAAAAGATGGGTATCCTTCATAAGTCCGATGATACTTTTGAAACAAAAATGAGATACAGATGCACTCTGATAAACACAGATAGGTTTATTTTGAAAAGTAGCCGAAGTTAAAACCAAAACCCCGATAAGTTCAATGGGTTACGTTTCGCCTGTTTTTCTTCATTCTTTCCCTGAATCGGGAATGATGCATCCTGCCCGGACTCTTTCGTCCCTGCCACGGCCAAATCTCATTTGCTATAAATTGACCTTTCCCTTTCATTTGTCCAAGGATCTTTATTTTCAAATCTTCATCCGGACTGAGCTGGCCCCTCCAGATCGTGTCTCCAATATCAATAACCCAGACATTCCTCTTTAAACCTTTAATCCGTATCTTTTGCGCAGAAATTATTTCCGTAATCTTTCCGGCAAGCAGCCCCTGCCGGGACGACATCCACACCCTTTGCTTACGTTCCTGCCATTGCCTGTAAAACAGGACATTATCTTGAAATACTGTTTCCATCCTTTCCGGTAATCCGGTTGCATATAAAAATCCACCACCAACAATTGAAAGGACAATGCCGCTCAATATTATCCGTATCGCGCCATAGCGGTATCCCTGCTCCGTGCGTCGGAAGCAATAATAGGCAAATACAGTGAATTCCAACAAAAAGATCAGCCAGAAAAACGGTATTACCAATAATATGAACTCTATCAGGCTATGGCTGATGTGTTGATATAGATCCCATTCAGCATATCTCAACTGGAACAGGGCAATAGCGCTGGAAACACTTCCAAGCAGGATTGACAGGAAAAATACCATCCATAATTATAGAACGTCTGAACAGGAAGCGCCGCTTTGAATATGGACTTATTTTATTTTCCCTGATTTTTTGGAGAATATTTTTACTTAGATCCTTCATAGTTTTATATCAGACTTTCGGCATCCTTCATTTTTACTTTACACCTGGCAGAAAGGTGGCGGCGGCATCCTGCCGCTGATTTAAGAGGCTATAAGCCTCTTCTGCAATTTACAATTTTTAGTTCCAATAATTTAGACAAAGTATGTACGGCAGAGATAAATTTTTTTCGTCTGTGGATTGAGGTAATAATACGTTATCCATCGACTTAGCTCCTGTTGAGATAACAAAGGATGGTTCTCTTTGGCATACGCCGAGTCTGCAGAAAGAGTTATGATTAAAACATCCTTAATCTACCGGAAATATAGCAATTTCAGCTTTCCGTTCAGAGACTGCCCAGGGAAGTTATTTCATCCCCGTTCCTGATACCTAAGCGCACAGCTCGAATTATTAATAAATGAAGATATAGAAATTCAACAAATAGATTTATCTATTGACACGTAATACGATTATTGCCATATTTAACACAGATGTACCTGTTCAGGGAGACAGGCTGAAAACCAAAGGCTGAACACCTGAGCAGTTGCACACAACCTAATAATAATTCAGAAAGGTGAATACCATGAGTGAACCGCATGCCCTGTATGAGAAAAAAGGTTATATAGCAATTATTACCCTGAATCGCCCGGAATCCAAAAACTCCTTTAGTGACGAGATGCTTGCGCTCTGGAAACAGTATCTCGTTGACAGCCGGGCTGATGATGACGTCAGAGTTATCGTGGTAACAGGTAAAGGGGACACATTCTGCTCCGGTGGTAATATCCGTGATATGGCCGAAGGAAAAATCCAGTCCTGGGATATGAAGAGATTCCTCTGGGATGGAGTGCACCGTATTGTGCTGACACTTGAAGACCTTGATAAACCGGTTATTGCGGCCATTAACGGAGCAGCCATGGGAGCGGGGATGGATATGTCCATTATGTGCGATCTCAGGGTCTGTTCAGACAGGGCAAAGTTTGCTGAATCTTATATAAATATGGGCCTTGTTCCCGGCGATGGAGGCGCCTGGTTCCTGCCGAGGATCGTTGGAACTTCTAAGGCCCTTGAATTATTCATGACCGGTAATATTATAACGCCGGAAGAAGCCCTGAACCTGAGGATTGTCAATCGGGTTGTTCCGCATGAACGTCTTATGGAAGAAACGTTTAAACTTGCAGAGCAGATATCCAATAAACCCCCGCTCGCCATTCGTATGACAAAAAGAGCCGTTTACCAGTCTGAAGCGAGCACACTCAGATCCCACCTGGATTATATCTCATCACAGCTTTCTCTTCTGTCGGAAACAAAAGATCACTTAGAGGCCGCAAGTGCCTTTCTTGAGAGGAGAAAACCGGTTTTTGTCGGGGAATAAAATGATGTAATTTTCAAAAAATTTATATTGTTGGAAAAGAACAAGGACTATGGATTCAAGCAGGAGAATCCAGAAAAGCTCTCGTTCCCACGCTCTGAGTGGGAGTGCATACCGAACATGCTTCAACCCCACTGCCCTTGTAATTTTGGGTTCCTTAACCCTGAGCATGTAAACCCGAACCCTGTGAACGGTTACCAATAATTTCTTATGCAAATCCAAAGATTTCTCTTTAAGACCCCTGCCCGCATTTCCGTCATTGGTTTTGGTATCCTTATTGCAGTTGGAACCGGTCTGCTGATGCTTCCTTCCGCATCAACCATAAAGAGTCCTGGGTTCATCAATGCCCTTTTCACTTCCGTGTCCGCATGTTGTGTAACAGGTCTCGTTGTTGTTAATACCGGAAGCACATTCAGCACATTTGGACAGGTCGTAATCCTTGGCCTGATCCAGGCGGGAGGACTCGGCATTATGACGATTTCAACTTTAGCGCTCATGATAGGGGGCAGACGGCCGAGTCTGTCGGAGCGTGTAGTCATTCAGGATACTTTTACAAATAGCGGCGAGCGAAACTTGTCTTTCATCCTCAGGAATGTAATACTTTTTACGTTTGTAATTGAAGGGGTTGGGGCGCTGCTTATGTTTTTCAGGTTTCTTCCCGGAAGAACGGTCTGTAACGCCCTCTTTATTTCCATTTTTCATTCCATCAGCGCATTTTGCAATGCGGGTTTCTCCTTATTCCCTGATAGTCTTATTGCATTTCGTGAAGACTGGATCCTGAACCTGGTGATCTGTTTTCTTATTATATGTGGCGGCATCGGCTTTTTAGTCCTCCTGGAGTTAAAGCATAATTTTCCATTTAAACGCAGTTCCTGGTCTCGTCTCAGTCTTCATTCCAAACTGGTCATTTCAACAACGTCCATCTTACTTGTTACCGGCAGCCTTCTGATAATGTTGATGGAGTGGCATAACACTCTTTCCCCTTTAACTATTCCTGGTCGTTTTCTTGCCTCTTTTTTTCAGGCAGTAAGCGCGAGAACAGCAGGATTCAACACTTTGCCGGTTGGGAAGATGGCCGATGAGACCCTTTTCTTACTTGCTTTATTGATGTTTATCGGCGCTTCGCCGGGTTCGTGCGGCGGGGGTATTAAGACAACCACTCTTGCCGCCCTAATTTCACTCGGAGTAAGCAGGCTTCGGGGACGTGAGCATACTCAGATATTTCATCGGACAATTTCCAATGCGAGTTTGGGAAAGGCGATCAGCATGGTAATCATAAGCATAGCTCTAATAGCCATATTCGTTATGTCCATTCTAACAACGGAACTTGGACAGATTTCCCATCTCCAAAGCAGAGGCAAGTTTCTTGAATTGTTCTTTGAAATAATAAGCGCTTTCGGCACGGCAGGGCTATCAACAGGTGTTACAGGGGGACTTTCTTTGCCGGGAAAACTGATCGTTATCGCGGTGATGTTTATTGGTCGTCTGGGTCCCCTCGTAATTGCAATAGCAATCAGTCGGCTTCGTGAAACGCCGCACTTTTATTATGCAAAAGAAAATATAATGATCGGGTGAGGTCTGTACTATGAAACAGTTCGTCATTATCGGACTGGGAAATTTCGGATATTATCTCGCAACCTATCTTTACGATAAAGGGCAGGAAATCCTGGCCATCGACAAAGATCCTGACCGTGTTCAGAAAATAAAGGATCAGGTGAGCCAGGCTGTGGTTGCCGATGCAACGGATCGAAAGGCGCTGGAAATTCTTGGCGTTAAAGATATGGATGCCGCTGTTGTCTGTATCGGGTCGGATTTAAGTGACTCGATACTTACGACCTTAACCTTAAAAGACATCGGGGTTAAAATGATCCTGGCAAAGGCCCTCAGTGAAAACCATGGCCGCATCCTGCTTAAGGTTGGGGCCTCTGACATCTTATTTCCTGAAAAAGACCTTGCCATCTCATTAGCCGAGCGGCTTAATAATCCCAACATCCTTGATTACTTGCCGTTTCTTGAGGGTTACAGCATTATCCAGCTTGCCACTCCAGATGAATTTATCGGAAAATCCCTGAGTGAAATCGACATCATTAATCGTTTTGGCGTTATGGTTGTTGCTGTAAAAGAAATCATTCCGGAACGGTTAAACATGATTCCCACAGGAAAATTTATTTTGAAAGACAGTGATATCCTTATCTTGTTAGGTCCAATTGAATCGCTTGATAAGCTGCGGGATAAATAACCATAACAAAAGCGGACACAGACGTAAAAGAGGAACAGCGCTGCCATGTGCCAATTACAAGAGCAGTGGCGTCGATGCACGTTCAGTTATCATTCCCAGGCAAAGCCTGGGAATGATAACTTATTTAAATTGTCCGGGCTTTGTATCCCATAGCCCGGAAAACCGGACCATTACCTGCATTCCATGTAATTAGGTCCGACGATTAGCATATTATTGGCAATTTCTGATTGAATCTTTTCCATCTTGCTGCCGAAAACAAATTCCTTAATCAGACCATGACCATATGCTCCTAAGACAACAAGGGCATCGTGGGGTATTTCGTATAGGTTTTCTTCCAGACTTCCAGTTTCAAATATCCGCCATTTGCCGGTAAGTTGTTCCATCTCCTGTCCAAGATTTGCATCAGCAATTATTTTTTCAAGGTCCTTCCTGGTCCTCTTTTCAAGCTGTGAGAAAACATCAAGCGGAATGCCTGACCGTTTACTGATACGAAATCCCAGCTTAAGCGCATTTACCGCATTGGCTGAGCCCCCGAAAAACACTGCAATGCTCTTCCACTCTTTAAAAACCAGGCTGGTCATAAGAACCGGAAACCGTGCAGACCTTACAATTCGCCTGACCCTTGACCCGATGTATCCGAGCCCGATCTTCGAAGAGAGATCGCTTATGCTTCGGGGACAGCACATAAAATCAAAGTTAACGGGTATGTCGGGCAGGGTAGATGCCGTAAAATTCTTTGGTTCGAAAAATACAGGTTTAATACCTTTTTGTTTAATAAGTTCAACAGCATGCTCTAATGCAGTATCCTTTGATTCAAGATATGACTCGTCAAGGTCTACCTGTACGACATCATTATCAAAATACATCAAAAATTTTGTGTGTTTTGGTATATAAATCACTGGAACAGCGTCAACCTTATCACAAAAATATAGCGACTGAAGAAATGTTTCCCTGCCGAGAGGAGTATTTCTAAAAATATGAAATAGTCTTATATCCACCTTTATTTCTCCTGTTAGGGACGAGGACGAAATAACATCCCCAAGTAGGCGCACAGATGGCCTGAAGCTGTGATGCATAATTGGGGAAGTTAATTTGTCCTCGTTCCTTAGTTACCCATTTTCCTCTATGAATGACAGTTCACCGTCTTGTTCCAACGTGCTGCGTTGGAACGTATTTTGAGGCGCTCTGCGTCGGTCTGCGTTCAAAACGTATGGCATCCGGGTATGGATTAACCATGCCGGAGCATGATACCGAGGGAATTTTTCGGGATGAAAAAAGGACAGCCGTTTCATTGAGAATATCATAATTATCACCAAAGCACCAATAAGATATCTCCATATCAATCACTGGTCTGAACTATGAGTTCTTTGCGGTATTGATCCAGAAGTGTTGCCTTTGACACCATGCCAAGGAACTTGTTGTTTGAAACAACCGGCATGCTGTACAGGCGCTTTTTATCCATCCTGTGAAGCACCTCGGACAAGTCATCATCCGGGGAAGCAGTCTCAACATTAGAATCCATTATCTGCCCCATTAACACGACATTATACATGCCGCTGTTAAAGATGTATGGACGGATATCATCTAATTTTATCATTCCCAGAAAATGGCCGTTTTTTCCATCCTCAACAGGAAAATAATCTCTATGCGATTTTTTTATAATCTCAATAAAATCTCCGAGAAGCATATCCTGTCTTACCCTGATGCAGTCCTTTTCGATTAGCTCAACGATGCTTAAGTCAGCCAGCACTCTCGCGTCGGTCCCGGGTCTTAACAAACAACCCATTGCCACAAGGTCTTTAAGATAAAAAGATGAAGGTTCAATTATGTGACAAATTGTGGCGGTCAGAGCTGAAATAATGATAAGAGGCAGTATAACATTATAGCCGCCTGTAATTTCAACGATAAGAAATATCCCCGTAAGCGGCGCCTGCAGCATGCCGCTTATAAGCCCTGCCATCCCAAGGAGCGCAAAACAGCCATCGTTGGCCCATAAGGCATTAGGCCAAAGTAATGCAAGACCTTTGGAATAGGTTAGCCCCGCAAGACTGCCGATAACGAGGCACGGAGCGAATATCCC
>JAGGXA010000217.1 GCA_021163285.1 Deltaproteobacteria bacterium
GCAATTTTTTTCAAAATCAAGGCTTGCTCAAAAAATTACCGCAGACATATAGTTGATATTTCGAGGATAATTTTTTGAGCATAACGCAGAGTTTGGGAAAAAGGGCATTCTCGGACAGCCTCCTATACAAATATTATAAAGAACTTTCATTATAACGGATTCAGGGGAAGCATCCTTTTTAATAATTTCGATTACTAACTTAAACAGCAGAATTTTTTCGCTTTTTGTGGATTCGCTTCGCTTAATCCACACTACAAAATTAGGTTGACAGCGACGCAGGGTGGATTAAAAAATATAAGCGACAAAACCACCAAAGCAGCTAAATCAGTTATAATCAGGAATAATTTTGATTCATCTGTAAGGCGGATTAAAGGTTAAATACTCAAAGTATTCGGCCTTTAATGCAACACAGCAGAAGGGACAAAAGACAAATAAAATTGTTCAAGTTATTTCATTTGAGATCCTAACTCGGATAAACCGGAACTGTACCTGAGGTAAACTAAAGTTTTTAAGGGAACTGGAAGAAAATAATTTACGCATATCGCACAGAATTTTTGTTCGTCTCCAAGGCACGATAACAGTTGTATAGTGAACTATACAACTGTTACCGCAACGTAGAAGACGGGCAAAAAGAGAACCAGGATGCGTAGATTATTTTCTGTAAGTTTCCTAAGTACCTAATGTTAAGGAATCACTTCGCTCTATCTATTTATATTAACCGTGCTGAAAGTGCGCACCACAACTTTAGGCACTTTAGCTCATTTCAGGCATTTCAAACTCAATTAATTTAAAAATATTCTGCCACAATAAAAACGAAAATAATTTCTAATGCACTAAATGTTGAGCTTTTACATCCAGGACTTGAGGGGTCTCGCCATAATTGAAAAGGTATAGAGATTTTAATAGATATTTAAAGGAAATATTTAATGAACGTGTTCAAAAAATATCTCTTGACGCCGGACTAAGCTGCCCAAATCGGGACGGAACTATTTCCAGTAAGGGTTGCATTTTCTGCGATCGCCGGGGCTCGGGAACAGGCGCTTTGATTGATAAGGGTTTATCTATAGATCAACAGATCAATAAGGCAAAAACCTTTATAAAGAAACGTTACAAGGCAAATAAATTTATCGCATATTTTCAGTCCTTTACAAACACCTATGCCCCACTTCAAAGGCTTAAGCCAATTTACGATCAGGCGCTGGCTCATAAGGATATAGTAGGTCTGTCAGTAGCCACAAGACCTGATTGCGTGGATAAAGACGTGCTGGAGCTCCTTGCTTCCTATAAAAATGATCACCTTGTCTGGGTTGAATACGGTTTACAATCCGCACACGACAAAACTTTATGCAAGATCAACCGTGGCCATAATGTAGCCTGTTTTGAACGCAGCGTCATTATGGCAATGGAATGCGGCTTAAATATCTGCGTCCATGTGATTTTGGGTTTACCAGGCGAAGATCGTAAAATGATATTGCAAACGGCCCGTTTCCTTTCAAAGCTGCCCATACATGGGATAAAAATCCATCTCCTCTATGTCTTAAAAAATACGCAACTTGCTGAACTTTATGAAAAAGGCCTGTATAAATGCCTTAACAAAGAAGAGTATATTGACTTGGCCGTGGATTTTCTCGAAATCCTTCCACCCGATATAGTTGTACAAAGACTGACGGGCGACCCAATAAGATCCGAACTTCTTGCCCCTTCCTGGGCATTACAAAAAACTACAAATTTACAATTAATAAAGGAGAGTTTTGAAAGGAGAGACACATGGCAGGGACGGCTGTATCTGAAATCTACTGCTGTAAAATAAATATAGATAATTTCTATATCTACCTTGCGTCAACTAAAAATGGCGCGGTGAGGATTGGAATGACCTTGAAAAATGAAGGCAACTGCATTGCCTTTTTTAGAAAACTTTTTCAAGGCTCCGGAATATACGAAAATTACAGGATAAATGCTCCACTAATTGATGGAGTTGAGGCAGCTCTATATAATAAACCGTTAAAAAGTTCCATAGATTTTGATTTAAGTATCACCTCTTTTCAATGGTTGGTACTTAAGACAGTCAAACTAATACCCTATGGAAAAACAAAAACGTATGGAGAATTAGGTCACACGCTTAGAAAACCGGGGAGCGCAAGGGCGGTCGGCCAGGCCGTAGCCAAAAACCCGTTACCCATTATATTTCCTTGACACAGAGTTGTTGCTGCCGGGGGACCTGGTGGTTTCAGCAGTGGGTCAGCATTGAAACAATTGCTGCTTAAAAGAGAAATGACCTGAAAAATCCCGGTAACCGTTCACAGAGGTACACACTCACGGGAACCCCGGAATGTCAGCATTTGTCGGTGCCCCGGATGTAAGAGATCATGGCAGAACAACTATACCTTTAATATATCCCTTGTCGCGTGCCATGAACGTATGCAGATGGGAGCCGATTAACACATACGGCAAAAAGATGTTACTTTTGAGGTTCGCCTACCTTTTTGAACAAGAGTTGTTCAAATGCTGTTTCATACTCACTTGAGCCCGGCACAATTGTTTTATCACTTGCAATTTGTGCCAGAACTGCTTCTTCAGTCTTTTCAAACTGTGCACTGATTCTGTCAAAAACACCTTTTATCACTTTATAAATATGCTCATCCGTTCCAAAGATATCTATTACATCCGGATCATCAATAAGAACTTCCAATATATATTGAGTCATATAAAGGGCATGTATATTTGGGTGGGGAACAAGCTCACGGATAGGTGCAATAAAGTAGTTGATATCGAACTCTGAACTATTCAATGCCTTTTTCAGACCCTTAAGCAAGGCATTGGAAACGGTGCCCGGTTTATCCGTTTCAATAATATTTTCCATCAAAAGTTTTTGAGAAAGGTTGTTATGAATTTCAGTCAGCTTGAATTTAAAAAATCTGTTCCTCTTAAAGGCATCCTGCTTTTCCTGTCTTTCAAGTCGCCTTAATATTTTGTCCTGATTTTTTGCGCTATTACAAGTTTTCATAAACAATATTCTTCATTTTATCCTATATTGATTTACCCATAGCCGCAGGAGTATCCTTTTTCTTCACCTGTGTTTTCTTCGCAACTTCATTCACCTTTTCACTCTTGGCCTGAGTTTTGGGCGCTGAATCCATGGACTGAGCTCCACCGGACTTATGGGCATAATCCGTCACATACCACCCGGTTCCCTTTAAATGAAAGGAGCTGTGAGAAATGATCTTCTTAATACTGCCGTGGCATACTTCACATTCAACAAGAGGAGGATCGGAAAATTTCTGCAAAACCTCTGATTGATGTCCACATTTTGTACATATATATTCATAGATCGGCATTTATTGTTACCTCCATCAATAAATCAATAGAAAACTGTTCGAGAATGCCCTTTCCCCCAAGCTCTGCGTTATACTCAAAATAATTATCCTTGGAATATCAACCAGATGCCTGCGGTAATTTTTTGAGCAAACCTTGATTTTGAAAAGAACTGCTATTATCGGACTGCATCCCAGACCTTTGAAAAATGATCCTTTTTATCCTATTTCCATTTATAAACGCAATATCTACCATTTTTTAAAGGGCTCGCCACTCATTAAAGAACACTGAACAAATAAAATACAACTTTCAGGATATACTTTTAAGTCCATGCTAAAGTCTGTACGTATCCTCCGAGGATATAAGCGCTTTCCCCTGACATTTAATTTTTCCAAATCCCAGATTAAACCGACAACTCTTATATTCCAAATTCCTTATATGAATCAAGAACATAATCGAGTTTAATAAGCGGGACGTCTTGTAAAATATCAAACGTTATTGCATGCACAATTCGTTCCTCTGCATTTTTTTCCCTTTCGGAAACATCGAACCTTTGCAAATAATTGCAAAACCTTATTATGTGAACCAGTTCATGTGTAAATATATATATCAGAAGAGGAGGAAGGCTAAGCTCTTTATCTCTTGCCAGGGCCTCCAATATATGGTGGTCCTGCAGGCAAATAAAATAAAAATCGCGTTTTTTTGTTTTTTGCTCTAACTTGTCGACATAACGTGGAATTTTATTCAATATTGCAAACGCATAATCGCTTATCTCATCTGTTTTAAGTGATGACAGGGTTTTCACATCAAAGCTGTATTTACCCCACTGGCGACTGGAGAATTTATAGTAATTTCCCGTGATGTCTTCTGCAATATCAAGGGCTTCTCTAACTTTTAAAAGGGCTTTATCATTAAATAATCTTAAAGCCATCTCTTTAATCTCAATTTGAGACAGTATCTAATCACCGCCTGGAATTGTTCAGTATTGAACTTCCTGTAGCAGCTCATCTTTGAATAAAGCGTTAAATATCTTGGTTAACGCCTGAACCAAAAGACCCAGGAGGCTGTCCAAGAATCCCCTTTTCCCCATACTCTGCGTTATGCTTAAAAATTATCCTCGAAATATTAACTATTATGTCTGCGGTAATTTTTTGAGCAAGCCTTGATTTTGAAAAAAATTGCTATTATCAGACTGCCTCCTGATTTTCGTTCTATTGCTACTTGTTATGTATAATAATATTTATAAAGAAAAAGTCAATAGTAACCATTAAGGGATTCAAAGGTTCCAATCTTATTGCTGAACTGGATTATAAAATGTGTATTTACCAAAAGAAAGTCATTGTTGACAAATCTAATCCGGAATTTGGAGGAAAAATTGATAATTATGCGGAATCATAAGCATTTGTAACGAAGACTTCGGATCTTAATATAGTGTCCATCCATAAATAGGATAGTTTGTTCGAGATCAAGACGCTCTAAAATTTTAAGCACAAAGACGCATTGAATATTTCGAGGATTAAAATTTTAGTGTAACGCAGATATCGGGCAGGTAAGCGGGCCCGCGAGACTTCGAAACAGCCATTTATGGATGAGCGCTAAATACCTTCTTTATGTCCTTAACCCTGATCTTGTGAACAGTCACTGTCAATAAAAGCAAATTAAAAAAATAAATGGTAGCGGTGACTGGATTTGAACCAGTGACCTTGCGGATATGAGCCGCATGCTCTGACCATCTGAGCTACACCGCCCTTTAACCAAAACATAACTATTCTGTGCACCTATTTTGGGATGTTATTTCGTCCTTGTCCCTAACTACATGAACACTCACCATAAAACAGGATATCCGGTCGAGGTACATTATGCGAATCAGAGATCAACCTCGCCCGGAACTTTGTTTTGTTTCTTAATTTAAACGATTTTCTTTAATTCTTCAGTTAATGCCGGAACAACGTCGAAGAGATCTGCAACCACACCGTAATCAGCTTTCTGAAATATAGGGGCATCCTCATCCTTATTAATTGCAACAATCACCTTGGAGGTACTCATTCCTGCGAGATGCTGAATAGCTCCGGAAATTCCGCATGCAATATAAAGAGAAGGCGACACTACCTTTCCTGTCTGTCCAACCTGATCCGTATGCTCACGCCATCCAGCGTCCACAGCAGATCGTGATGCGCCTACGCTTGCACCAATTACATCCGCTAGATCTTCCAGGATCTTAAATTCATCCGCGCCTTTCATACCACGCCCTCCGGAAACAATCTTATCAGCTTCCGTCAGGTCGACCTTGCCGCTCGTATCCTTATCCACATTAACAACCTTGGTTTTAAGCATACCGTCATCAAGAGTGAAAGAGGCATCGGCTACCTCTGCCGATTTCGAGCTATCAGGCTCATTCATAGCCATAACATTTGGTCTTGCAGTAGCCATCTGGGGAAAACTGTTTTCGTAAGTTACCTTTGCATATAGCTTTCCAGCATAAATAGGCCTGATTGCCACAAGATTCCCCCCATCAATTAAAAGCTCCGTGCAATCCTGCGCCATACCAACATCTAAACGGGCAGCCAGTCTTCCCGCGAGATCTTTCCCCTGAACTGATCCGCCGATCAATAATATGGCCGGTTCATTGGCCTTGGTCAGCTCAGCAATGACTGACACATAGGCATCCGTTGTATAAGGTTCTAACCTTGCATCATCCGCAACCAGTACCTTGTCCGCGCCATATTGCCCCAGATCCGCCGCCTTATCCTTAATATTTGATCCAAGCAGTAAAACAGTCAACTCCTGGCCTAAAGCATCAGCCAGCCGTTTCCCCTCACTTATCATTTCATAGGTTATTTTTCGGAACTCTCCATTTCTTTGCTCAGCAATTGTCCAAACTCCCTGTGCCATTTCTAATATCTCCTTTACGAAATCAATTTCGATTACATATTTGATAATAAATATCCAAATGCTTCAAGAAAAAATATCAAAGTAATTTTGCCTCTTCATGGAGCAACCTGGCCAGTTCAGCCGCCTTTTCCTGAGGTGACTCACCTTCAATAATCTTCCCTGCCGATCTCGCTGGAGGCGACAATAACTCAACTATTTTCAGTTTTCTTGCGCCTTCCCCAAAATCAGAAGCATCCAGGCCCAGGTCAGATAATGTTTTTTGATCGAGAGGTTTCTTTTTCGCCTTCATAATTCCGGGCAGTGAAGCATATCTCGGCTCATTCAGACCTTTTTGAGTCGTAATAAGAACAGGGAGACTTGATTCAATTGTGAGCACCTCTCCCTCAACCGGCCTCTTTACCTTTACAGATTTACCATCCTCTGCAAACTCTACGTCTTCAATCAAAGAAAGCTGTGGTATATCAAGAAATTCAGCAACAGAGGCACCTACAACACCGAGATCATCATCAACACCGCGCTGTCCTGTAAATATCAGATCGTATTCCATACCTTTAATAGCAGCAGCCAACGCCTTAGCCACGGCAATTGAATCGCTCCCATCAGCAGCATCATCGCATATCAATATTCCCTTATCAGCGCCCATGGCCAGGGCCGTCCTGATTGTCTCGGTCACTCTTTTCGGGCCAAGCCCTATCACAGTAACCTCACCGCCAAATTTTTCTTTTGTCTTCAGCGCTTCTTCAACGCCAAATTCATCATAAGGATTCATTACCCATTTAATATCATCTGTAACGATTGATTTCGCATCACCAGCGATCTTAATCTGAGCCTCTGTATCAGGCACTTGCTTTAAACAAACAATAATATTCACTTTTGCCTCCTTTCACTAAGGTGATTAGTGATCAGTTTTTGGTTCTGCCACCTGAGCGGCTACTATAAAAATAAAACTCTTGAGACAATCTCAAAAATCCTTTCCCTGCCAACCCTGCCGAAACCGACGGGCCAGCTGAATAATTTGCGTCAGTATCTAATTAGCGCCTGAACGAACACTATCCATCATCTTGATAAAATAAGTATTTCCAGCCTTTTCCCTAAACAATGATTTAAAGCGATTAACTTTTAGGCGTTAGCTCTTAAAAATGTTCTATTTTTTACTTAACACCTAATTCAGAGAACTTCATTTAAATAGCGCCCATCCATAAATTGACTATTTCGGAGTTTCGCGGGATCGCTTACCTGCCCGATATCTGCGTTGCGCTAATATTTTAATCCTCAAAATACTCAATGTATTTCTGTGGTTAAAATTTTAGAGCGCCTTGATCTCGGATAACCTATCCTATTTATGAATAGACACTAAATAAATAATAACGCCTTGTTTTATTTTGATTAATGATATTTCCGTTCAGGCGCTAATATAATCATCAAAACACAAAGGGATTCCGGAACTATAAAGCCCACGCAAAAATAATTTATCCATCCCGCATCCCATCCTCAGACCATCTTCGATCATCACAATTGAGAAAAATCCTCAACGTAGCCATGCTATTACCTGCGGTTATTATCAATCGAGATAACCGAATCCGACCTAAAGCTGAGAGCAATATCAGGTAAAATCATTATTTCCAAATCCATGTGGCCTTTTTTAAATTTGAACAAAATCTAATTTTCAAAACCACCTCTTTTATCAAAAATAAATTTCTGCTTAGCCATCAAGATATGTGATAATTTTTTAAAGATTTTTACTACCATTGCTTTTCCATTCTGTCAAGATTTTTCGGCAATACTTAAAAAAACCCAAAAATAAATTTTTAATTATTCTTGACAATAAATTATGACAGTAAATCAAAATGACTGTAATCTCTTTTCGTTGAACCTTTAATATATTATCCCAGGTTCATTTGAAAAGCACGTACTAAAATTGATCACGTTCATGAACCATACAAAAGTTGCAGGAATAATGAACTATTTCAAGATTTTTGTACCTTTAGATATGGCAAAGATGGCCTGAAGCTGTGAAGCATAGTTGTAGAAGTTAATTTGTCCTCGTTCCTTATTATTCACGAAAACCTATAGCTCAATTCAAAAAGAAGAAAAGAATATACTGAAATCTTTCATGCAGGCGATAATAATGTTGATTACGTCAGTGTTAATACTCATACGCGCAGGTTCAGGTGTATCAGCCAAAGATATTAAAATCGGCGCGATAATTAACCTGACCGGGCCGGCCTCTTCGTGGGGACAGTTTTACGCCAAGCGGCTTCAAGATTATTTTCGGTATGTAAATGATATCAAAGGCGGAATTTATGGGAACAACATCAAATTAACCGTGGTTGACAGTGCTTACAAAGTTCCCAACCGTCCCGACTTTAACAGTACGCTTAGCAGCCCTGTTTTCCGCTGCTACAAATACATAAAATGTTTCGCTTCCCGGCAGGCGGTTAAGAACATCGCGCGGGATGGTCGGCGCCATTCTCCGTCCTTTTAAGATCCTTGCCCTGGTAAACATTCCGTCCACCAGCTTTCCGGAAGGGTTAGACGCCTCAATCCGCACAATAAAGGTATGCACCCGTGGGTCAACCATCATATTAACCCCCGTTACTTTTCCTGAA
>JAGGXA010000096.1 GCA_021163285.1 Deltaproteobacteria bacterium
GCCCTTGCCGCCTTGCACCTGCCTGCAGCAGGCAGGTCTTCGGCAAACTCGACGCTTGCAGGATTTAGGTAATATTTTGGCATCTCATCTTCAGGTCATTTTCGACAGATTTTAAAGAGCAAAAACATTGAAATAGCTTTTTGGTGGATTCGCATCGCTTAATCCACCCTACAAAGTTCTTTCTGTTGATAACCGACTGAGGGTGGATTAAGGAGCGTAAGCGACGAATCCACCAAAGCAACTATCCCGCCTTACGTTGGTAGCCAGATCTACCGAACTTAACCTAAATCTGAGCGCTTACCTGGGGAAGTTATTTCGTCCTCGTCCCTTACGATAATTTCTGTTTAAATCAACTGTTGACTGTGAGCTGTTAACCGTAAAAGGTTATGATTATCTTAACACAGGCAGAAGTATACAGGCCGGCAATCAGATCATCAATAACAATCCCGAATCCACCCTTTAATCTTTCAGCCGATTTTATGGGGAAAGGTTTTAAGATATCAAAAAACCTGAAAAATATAAACCCTGAACATAAGGAGAACCAGGATATCGGAAGGAGAATCATGGTCAATAAAAAGCCGGCTACTTCGTCAATCACTATCTGATGCGGATCATGTTTTCCTGCCAGTCTTTCTGTCCTTCCGGCAGACCAGATAGCCGCGACTGAAATAATTAACACAGCCGCGCCTTTATATATACTCCCAAAATTATTAAGGAAAAAGATAAGAGGCAGTGAACCAAGCGTCCCGAAAGTACCCGGCGCAAAAGGAATAAGACCTATGCCGAACCAGGTGGAAATAACAAGGCTGATCTTTCCGAATAGATCAGCCTTGTTATAATTTGCTCTTATATTGCTATCAGATTGAAGTTTAGACATCAAGCGGGTATTCACCTTAGTAACGAGGACGAAATAACATCCTCAAGCAGGCGCACAGATTCAGGGTTAAATGTTAACAGATCAATATTCAGGATACCAGGAGGCTGTCCGGGAATAACAATTATTTTCAAAATCAAGGCTTGCGAAAAAAATTACCGCAGGCCAGGGCAAAGCCTGACAGAATGCATAACCGTTCAGCAGGGGCAGGAATTTACGGGAACTCCAAAGGTATGAACGGTTACGAGTTATTCAGTCCCAGTACCCGGCAAAAAATCTCTCTTAGGGGAAGATTATTTTTTATAGCGATCCTGCGGCACTCTTCATATTCAGGCAAAAAATAATCAGATCCGTCAGAGTTAATAACCTTTTTGACGTTTATTTTGCCCCATGGACTATCTACTTTTTTCGTGGTTCTTTTCAGGATCATCCTTTGGCAATACCGGAACCGGATACCGAGGGTAGCGCTTTCCCTGAAAAGAACATCCATCAATAAGTCCTTGTGATCAGGTCTGCCTATGACCTGGATTTGAACACCTGGCCGGTTCTTTTTCATCTGAACAGGAAAAAAAACCACGTCGAGAGCGCCGGATTCAAACAACCTCTCCATAAGAAATCCAAGCCATTCGGGACTTGCATCGTCTATATTGGTCTCAAGAATGATAACAGTTTCTGACTCCCTGTCGGATTGAAAATCACCAATGAGAACTCTGAGCAAGTTCGGCCTGTCAGGGAGATGCCTCTTCCCGACGCCATATCCTGCCTCCAGCACGGTCATGGGGGGCATCGGTCCGGCAGTACAAGACAGACCTTTTACAAGAGCTGCTCCTGTCGGGGTAACCATCTCATGATGTACGCCTGAATCAAAAACCGGAAAGCCTTTCAGCATAACAATAGTTGCAGGCACAGGGATCGGAATCCTGCCATGAGCAGTGTCCGTGAATCCTGAACCGAGAGGAAGGGGAGAGACAAAAAAGGACTGAATTCCGAGAAATTCTATACCATAAATGCTCCCTACAATATCAATGATCGAATCCACGGCCCCTATTTCATGGAAGTGAATTTTCTCTCGTGACCGGTTATGAATTTTCGCCTCAACGCCGGCAAGCTCCTCAAATATTTTTATGCTCTTTTCCTTGACGGAACTGGCCATGCAACCCTGTTTTATTATTTCCCGGATGGCATTAAGGCCCCTTGTCGGCTGTTCTCTTTTATCGAGTTCAACTGCGAAACGGGTACCTGTAATCTCGTTCCTGGTCTCTCGATTCATTTTAAGATGGAAACCCTCAATGGGCATGGAGCCAAGGACTTTACTCAGATCCTCAAATGAAAGGCCTAAATCCAAAAGTGCGCCCAGGAACATGTCGCCGCTGATGCCTGAAAAACAATCCAGGTAAGCAATCTTCATTTAAGGCTCCTTATACGTCCCATACGGCTTGTAATCTCGATAATACGAATAGCATATTTTTCCTTCTCAACCAGCACTTCCCCCCTGGCAATCAAAACCCCGTTTATCAGTATATTCACAGGCTGTTCTTTGAGTTCTGATAATTTAATAATTGATTTTCGCCCAAGTCTCAGCATTTTTTTTATTTTCATATCGGTGTGACCCAATTCAACGGTTATCTCTACCGGAATGTCAAGAATAAAACCAATATTTGGCTGATTCTTGTTAGTTTGGGCATCAGGCCCTGCCTTCGGCAGGGATTCGTCTCTATCGGGTTTTGTTTCTACTATTTGTTCTACATTCTCTTTTTGATCTTCTTTGACCTCTATCTGTTCCTCGGCGGCCTCTTCTACAGGATTTGATTGTTCTTCATTATGTAGAAGGGCTTCAATGTCAATAGAATCTTCAGAATTTTCCTTTTGATCAGTGCTTTCATTTTTGGCTGCTTTTGAGACCTCCGCCATCTTTACGCCCAGTTCCACAATTATGAGGTGGTCATTATAATGAAAGAAAAGACGTTCGTAAGTCTCCATATCCAAGGATTGAATTGTAAAATCAGACCCAATAGTAATGGATGGGATAGATAGTTCGCAAAAAAAGCCTGCATCAACAAAATTACTCTTTAGATTTCCACCAATGATATTGCTTACCTCACCAATAACATCTTTTATTTCATCATCGCCATCGATTTCATCCTCTTCCATGCCGAGCATACCCATTGTCATCTGACGGGCGAAGTCGCTCGTTACCCTAATACTTATACTTCCCATCACCTCTCCCGTAAAACTTACTGCTCCTACAATATGTTCTTCCTCATTATTTGGATGTTCCGCCTCATCACCAAGCTCCACCTCCATTGAAAGCATCATATCAAAAACTCCGGTTACCGCATTGATAATAAACGCCTGTAAATCCAATGTGTTAATTCCATCCATAAGTAAATACTCCAGGCTCAAATGTGTAATAATAAAATGGTATTCGTATTCAAAAAGACATTACATCAAAAGCTATGATATTAGCAAGAACTATGCCGAATAGAATCTGCGACTAAAACAGGAATAGACGCTGTGGTTCCGAACAAGGGCTTGAAAAGCGGCAAGCAGGCGCCAAAACAGGATAATACAAAGTAGAGCCTTGTAACAAAGGCAAAGTTGGGATAAACTGCCTTTAAATCCAAAATATTGAGATAGGAGGCTGTCCAAAAATGCCCTTTTTCCCAAACTCTGCGTTATGCTCAAAAAATTATCCTCGAAATATTAACTGTATGTCTGCGGCAATTTTTTGAACAAGCCTTGATTTTGAAAAAAATTGCTATTCCCCTGACAGCCTCCTATTTAACCTTGAACCCTGAACCATTTAGCCTGTGAACGAGTACAAATGATCAAAACATATCGAATCCTTTTTCATGGTATAATTGGAAACATAGATAATTTTAAAGCCGGAATGACCCGCCTGGGTATTTGCCCCGAACTCGTGGATAATATGATCAAACAGGCCCCTGTTATCTTAAAAGGTGGCATTTCATTTGATACTGCAAGACGATATGCCGGAGCAATTCAAGAAGCGGGTGGTAAGGTTACTGTAAAAGAACATGGTCACCTTGAAGAAATAAATCAGAACAATCATCAGGTTATAGTTCCCTTTCAGGATTTTACCATGTGTTCCGAATGCGGGATGAAACAGCAAAAGCGAGAATTTTGCGTCAAATGCGGGCTCAAGCTCCAACGATAAGAGGAAAAAGAGGAAACATCAAATGTCCAGGGTCATTGATTTGAAAACAGGCCGAATGCTTTTAAGTATTAAAAAAGGATACCGGAACTGGATAAGCCGGTTCAATGAAAATTTTGGTCCTGAGACAAGACTTTCCGACATCTCTTTAAAAACTCTTTCCTTCCTGGCTCATGACAAGGAAAATGGGCATTTCTATCTGTATGACCTGATTATGAATCTTGAAGGCTTGGGTTCCGGGTTTGAATTTAACAGATTATGTTCCTCGAAAAAAATGGTTGTCATTGATCGGCATCTTTTTTTACTGGACAGGATTCGATTTGAGTGCATGAAAAGATTGGGATGGTTAGAGAGCTATCCTGGAGAAAAATTAAAGCTGGTGGAACTTGTTATCGGTTTTAATGAACCTGCTTCAGAACTTCATACAAAAATACCTGTCCTCAGCCATAATCATCCTGATTATGAACGTTATTTATCTGAGAGTATCCTTAACAGAGAGTCCTTTATAAGAAGATTGATACCACAGGTCTTATTGGAAACTCAAAATAACCGGAATAAGCTTTAACCGTTCAGCTATTTTTTCAGATGATCGTATTATCTGATATCCCACTTATCAAAGTTGTGACAGACCATAGTTGTCCATAAAATAACAAATGATATAATTTTTATTTTTGAGCGTCTTAAAGATTATACACAGACCTCTTGGGGGTGCAATACAAAAAAGTAAGTAAAGGGAGTAAATTAGAGGGAAAGGTTCCTCATAAAATCCTGCTGCCTTAAATAGCCAAAGTTTAATAGTTGCAATTCGCACGGCCATACTTTCGAACAACCCTTTGACTATTTCTGTCGGAATTACTTGATCACTCTAAGGCAACCTCGTCCGGACGAAGGTTGTGGAAGCTTTGTGGGCGGAACTTCACCGTCTCAATAAAGAGTCTGGTGATTCTGTTTGTATTCACAATCTTCATGGAAGTCCCAGTACTCATCAAAATTGTTACTGTTTCGTAGGGCACGCAGGCGCAGCACTGCTTCGGCACTGGTCAGTCTCCATTTGGCACCGGTTATATCCATACGATCCTTAACAAGATGACGGCATACCCCCTCAATGACACCTGTGGCAATGGTAAATCCCGGTTCAAGATAACGATCGTATTTAAGGTAAGGCGCCTTATTTTTAAGATAAGTTGCGCAAATCTCCACTGGTTCACGTTGCTTGTCAGTGAATTTTTTCAGTGTGGCGCTTCTACGCATTCGACCTGCCATCAACCCGGCTTTGCCGGTTAGTATATGATGCTCCGTCAAATGATTGACGGACACCGGCAAATATTGCTTGTTCACCAGGGTACTGACCGTGAATATACTTTTGCTTTGACTGCCTGCAAATTGCGGATTAGACCTGCGAAAGATGATCGTCTTCCCGTAAATACACATTCTAAATGCAGTCTGGAGTATTTATCACCCCTAAAATTCATTCATTGAAAAATCTTCCCTTAGACGTGAAAGGCCGGAATTATAACTATTATCATTTTCAAGTTCTTTCTTCCAGGTTGCCCACATATAATCTACTTCCTTCTGATAGCGTTTACGCTTTACCGGATTATCTTCCGCCCCCCGGCTGAGATACTCATGGTGGTATAACTCAGCGTAAGGTGTGTAAACATTCTTGTATCCGGCTTTTTTTATCCGCAGGCAAAAATCAACATCGTTGTAAGCCACGGCAAGCTGTTCATTCATACCACCTGCTTTGATGTACGCTTCGCGCCTGACAAGGAGGCAGGCGGCAGTAACTACTGAAAAATACTGGGCCGATTGGATACGGCCAAAATAACCCGGCTCATCACGTTTAAAATATCTATGGGCGTGCCCGGCCACATCGCCAAGGCCGCAGATCACGCCGGCATGTTGAATAGTGCCATCACTGTATAAGAGTTTTGCACCCACACAACCTATTTCCGGTTGAACAACATAACCGGCCATTTCTTCAAGCCATTTCGCCGAAATTACCTCGATATCATTATTCAACAGACAAATAATTTCAGCATCAGTTTGTTTAACTGCAAAGTTATTAATTTTTGCAAAGTTGAACGCCTTATTATAATCAATGACCTGAATCCTTTCAATCTTTGATATCTCTGAAAAATAACTAAAAGTCCTGGAATGTTGGGAACCATTATTCACCACAATAATGTTATAATTGGAATAAGCAGTCCGATCCAGGATGCTATTAATACATTTTGTTAAGATTGTTACATGATCACGGGTGGGAATTATTATTGATATCCGGGGCAACTGCTCAGGAAGCGGATAATCTATTTTGTGGGTAAAGGCCAATAATCCGGGTTCAACCTGAATTTTTTTGCCTAATCGCTGAAAATGGTTTTTTAACGCGATACGTTGCCGGCCCGCTTTTTCTTGAAAAGTTCCTTTTTTAGAAAATTGTCCTTCATAATGATGGTAAAGCACCCTATCAACATGCCCGATCTGCTCTTCACGGGCATGTTCAAGGAGATGCAACAAAAGATCAAAAAATTCAGCATCATCAACCAACTTCCCGGCTTCGCAACATTTTTTTATTGCAGGTATATGAAACAGACAAGTATTGCCGACATAATTCTGAGAATAAAACAGTTCTCTGTTCCAGTCAGGTCTGAAACAGGGATTGCACCTTTTTCCCAGGACGTTTAATTGATCCGAATCGCAATACCAGACAATAACATCCGGTACTCTGTTGATCGCTTCCACTAAATAGTAAAGACCCAGCCGGGACAATCGGTCTCCTGCGGCAATCCACAAACCGAATTCTCCGTTCATCAGGGAGAGTGTTTTCATAACCAGCTCCCCCTGATTGATTAAATCTGCATCATGAACAGTAACCCTTTTATCACCCTGGATATATGTTTCAAGCCATTTACAGGTATCAGCTTCGCTTTTTTTATCTATAACTACAATTAGATGCCAATTTGTATATACTTGCTCCCGGAATGATTCAACTGTTGACTTAAGCAGATTAATATCGGCAGTCGCACGGCAAATAATAGAGATATCGGGAATAAGCTTGAAGGTTGAAGAAAGGATTTTCTTCCTGGTTAGATGATCTATTCGTTCATTTCTTTGGATCCATTGAAGGTAACTAAGGGATCTGCGGGTATTTCCATAATGATAGGACCTGCTCAGATATTTAATTACATTAAGCGCCCCGAGCTTACGGATCTGATACCATTTATCTTTGATGAGCTGGAATGTGGATATGCCGCGCCTTTTGTTAAGACAGTAAATGTAACAGACTATCCGCATTAAAGATTCAAATTTGAATATTGGAGTAATATTTAATATTGTCTGTTTCCGGTTTACACCCTCCCCTTCAATTTCCAATCTTATTTTTTTAATGTTTTCCGGCAAATTGATAACAGTAGGGATCAATGACCTATTTAGATAATTCAGAGAATAAAATTCCGCCTCTTCAAAACCGAGCCCAAAATTTAAGGACAGTTTCAAACTCACCAACTGCTCAATTAGGGGAATATCTCCTGTGACAATAACCCATCCGGAAGGACAAAATTTTACTTCCTCAGAATCAAAACAGTGTAATTCGGAATTTTTATCGGTTTTGTAAGATTCGGGAGAAAAAACAAATGGAAATTTTTTTCGGAAAAGACGATGATTGAATTGATTATTTTTATTATTTTCAACTAACATTACGTTAACTATGCGCTCTAAATTAACAATGGGTGAAGTTGCTGAACCGCATAGAGGATATGTAACCGTTCATGTGTTAGATGGTAATAGCTCATGGATTCCCGCGTAAGCGGGATCCCGACAACCTGATATTCAAAAGGCATTTACCCCTAATTTACTTTTATTACAAGGCTGTATCTTGTAATACCTGTTTGGAGGCTTTGCCTCGGCAGAGCCTGGGTACCTAAAAGGTTAAAAAAAATAAAAAGTGTAAGCTCGTACCCCTGCTGAACTATTACGTGCAAACTAATTTACTCCGTAATCATTTACGAGGGTATTTCTTTGTTATCCTTGCAGCGATACTTCTAAACCTTGTCAAAAGATTCCAAATTAATCGTGAAGTTACCTTTTCAGGATACTGTGCCCGGATATTATTGTAGAATTGGTTATCACGTTCATTTAAACTATAAAAAAATGAAACAGCAGCTTTGCTCATCTCAATGTCACTATATTTTTTCTCAAGTTTTTTCCGGTTACAATTAAGAGAGAGTATTGGAACGGAGAGCCCAAGAATTTTGTTAATCATTTGAACAGAACTGTTGTAATACTCGCCTACGCCAATAATACTGTTTTCCTGCAAGCCTTGAAGCCAACGGCTCTGTATATTAATCATCCCTTTTATTTGTATAAATTTATCAAAAGGCTCCAAGTACCCCTTCATTCGCTTCCAGTGCAAATACTCCGAATAGCATCTCTGAAGCGGATCGCGGACAAAGGAAATAACTGTTGCTTTGGGGTAAATCTTATGATATTTGGAAAAAGGGAAGTGTCCACAAATAATTTTAGCGCCCCGTGTTTCGGCAATCTTTGCAACATGCTCAGGGGTATAAATTCCCTGCTTGTGCAGATGTCGAATAGCGAAATCCGTCTCAGACGCATCCGGCCCATAATCGGATATCATATTTTTATTACCCACAGCTTTCGCTAATCCTTCTCGGAAACTGGTACCGGCTGTTTTTGGTATGTGAATGAATAGTATCATGAAATAAATTTTATAAGCTTAGGGGATCAAAAATCATGGATCATTCCCAAAGTCATCAATAAACTTGACCTTTTGCTTTATTCTCTATACAAAAATATCTACGTTATACAACGTTTAATAATCTTTAAACAGACCACCTGTTTCACGCTCTAACCGACCTGTTTCAAGCAGCGTTAATTCTTGTTTATATTTATCAATATATTTAGTATTAACGGATGTTCATTATACCTCATAATCTTGTTTAAATTTAAACATGCGCGAATCAAAATCTAAATCTATAATCTCGCAAATTCGTTCAATATTTTGTTTCGGGAAATACATAATTCTCTGTATTTAACTGCTAATATGCACGTTAAAAGCAATTTTCGTGCCAATAGGAATTCATTTACATATTCCTTATATCTTTGTCACATTGCGCTTATATTTTTTGGCATAATTTCTTCTTGATTTGGATAACACCTGAAAATTGTAAGCAGATAATGAAGAGTTAAAACGCAGTCTTTGGACCACGCCCTATACAAATTTTTAAATTAAGGCGAACAGAATTTCGAAAAAAATTGATCGGCACGGGCTATGCCGGCATATTTTTAACTACCGACGGCATCAATAAACCATCGGAAATGTTGTCCGGACGCACGTGTCCATTGACTTTCCTTTTTTGTGTTTTATTTGTATCGGCGGACCAGTCAGGCGAAATTTAATCGCATGATGGATTTTTCCGGATGTTGCCACCGCTCCCTGTAAACATAGTTCTTTGACAATCGCGCTATCCATTGTCGACTTCGGGTAATTAATCGTGCCGGAACATTAATCAGGCACATTCGGATAGTGTCAGGTTCTTCACTGAACCCATCCTTATGGTTCAACCACATCATCCAGACCAACAAACTGTATGCCGGAACGGAAGCAGCCCAACCGCCACGCATGATTATATATGCATTTTCCCTGGTCAAGGTAAAATCGGTTATCCATGTGTTATGATAAGTTACTTTATCCCTTTTTTTTGAATGTCCCCAGTATTCTATAAAATTAACCTATCTAATGTCAATTACTTTGTCCGGTCTGCGTCAATTATCTTGGCCGGTTTTTTTAATTGTTTAAAGTGGCTCCCATGTCAAGATTGATTTTAAATTTTTTAAGCTACATTATTCA
>JAGGXA010000113.1 GCA_021163285.1 Deltaproteobacteria bacterium
ATATTAATGCGTGTTATACAAGCACAACATTTCTGCAATTCGTTGATATTAAAAGTATAATTTTATTCTTGAAAATAGTTTATGCAGGTTTTAGGTTATATGTAAAGGCGTTGAAATTCTCATCAGACATATCGATTCGTATCCAATTTTCTCATTGGCCCTCCGGGGGAATAAATATTTAGATATAAAGGTTACATAATAACCAATCGCGACAGCTTGAAGCTGAATCCTCTTTTAGATAAGGGGACGAAGATGAAATAACATTCCCAGGTAAGCTGTGACGCATAGTTGGGGAAGTTAATTTGTCCTCGTTCCCTACATGGAAAAATCAGCATTTGTTAAGGAAGACTTCGGGTCTTTAATGTCTTCTTTGTCCTTAACCCTGAACGTTGAACCCGGGGCCTGTGAACGTTTGCCGTAATCCGATGTATTCTTCCTTGACACAAAACCGTTACTTCCTTATTCTCCTAATAATCAGCATAGTGTCCATATATGAGACTGTTCGGAAATGCCTTTTCCCCAAACTCTGTGTTATGCCCAAAAAATTATCCTCGAAGGTAAGCGGGCTTGTGAGACTCCGAACATCCTCATTTCCGGATGGGCAATCAGCTATATTTTATGATATCTAAATTCCTCTCCTTAACACGTTTTTACATACCCGGACGTTCCGAGTTCCCGGTGCAGGCCCGACGCAAAGCGTCTCAAAACAGGTTCCAATACAATGCATTGCAACGAGGGCGAGGCGAAACCGTCCTTTCTTTTTCATGGAGATTTTAGTGAGAAACCTTTATCAATATTTGAATATAATTCACCGGATTATTTTGGTGATTATCGCAATAATATTACAAGTCGGCATTTTATCCGTCATACCTTCATTTTCTGCTGATAATACAATCTTAAATGGAGATATCAATGAAAATGAAGAAATCCATGTTATTGCTGATCAGCTTGTATCCAATATTAAGGAGCATTATGCCGAGTTTTCGGGCGATGTCAAAGCAAAACAGGGAGATCTTGGAATCACATCGGATACACTAAGGATATATTATAAAACAGGGAAGGATAATGACAAGAACACTGCCGAAGACAAAAGATCAATAGAAAAAATAATTGCGTCAGGAAACGTTAAAATAAAATCAGGCAAGCAGTTAGCAAGCGGTGATAAAGCTGTATATAATGTTGATTCGATGATTCTTGTGTTAACCGGTGAAAATTGCAGGATATCGACTGAAAAAAGTTATATTGCCGGCTCCAAAGTGACTCTTAACAGGGCAGACGGGAAACTAATAATTGAAGGTGACAGCAAAAACCGTGTAAGCGGCGTCTTTTATCCGGAAGATAAAGACTCATTCAGAAAAAAAGAGGCCTTTTCCAACGCTGCCAAACTGAATATACCGGCCCATGAAAATAAATCTGACATGGTGAAACAGGATAATTCAACTGATATCCTTCACAAAACAAATGGGCGCCGGGAAAAACAGGGAGATATAGACAAATTAGCTGTTAATGCCCTGACAGAGGCGGTGCAGAAAGAAACCGGCGCCGCCGGTGATCAATTAATTAGTCCTGCAACAGCCCCTCCATTGGCTGCCCCGGATAATATTCATATCTCAAATGAACTTGAAACAAAGCCTGCCAAAATTACTGCGCTCGAGAGGGAATTTGTCCCCACGAAAAATCTTATCAAGAAAATCGCAATCGCAAATTTTGAGAATAATACGGATTACAACAGCCTGGAGTTGAATGAAAAGATTCGAGACGACATCTATAAAATTATTCAATCAAAATGTTCTAACAGCCTCGTTGTAAAATCAGGGGATGATAAAAATTCTGAAAATCTCGCCGGTATTTCCGGGCGCCCCGTATTGAAAGGGGAGGGTAAAGACCTTATTTCTATGGCAAGATTGTCAGGGATAAATATGCTTATAACAGGCTCGCTCATAAGTATTCGGCAAATTTCAAAAACAGAAGGTTTTTTATTCTTCAAAAGCGCTAAAAAGACAATAGAAATATCATTTCATGGAATAATCAATGATACGGAGTCGGGAACAAGGCTTGTTGATAAAATTTATACATATAATATTGATATTGATAAATTGGGCAGTGATCTGACAGATAATTCAATCCTTTATAAATCGCCTGAGTTTCAGGATGCATTATCATATTTTTCCGGTCAGATGGGAACTAAAGCAGCCGAAATTATCAACAAACAACAATGGGTAAGTTTTGTTTTATCCATTGAACGAGATCGAATTAAAATATCTTCCGGGAAAGACGCCGGACTTGTCCCTGGAAACAGGCTCGCAGTTTATAAAATGGAACGACTCAATGCTTTTCAAGGACAAAGCTGTTACATTATTGGAGATAAAATTGCCGAAATACGTATAACGGCAGTGAATCAGGATAGTTCGGACGCTGTTCTTGTATCGGGACAGGGTATCTCTGAAGATAGTCTGGTCAAGGCCGTTGAATAAATAACGGATTTAAAGATTCAACGGTTCAGAGTTCCATCTTGTCCACGGACTTCATTCGGAACGTGTATCCACGAGAGGGAGTGAACGGTCAGGGAAGAGGGATTATGAAATCTGATGTTTTTATAACAGATGGACACTGGAGAAAATCTCTTGCTGCTGTTCGGTCTCTTGGAAGGGAAGGGATCAAGGTAACGGTTGGGGAAAGCACACGTCTTGCAACTGCCTTTTTTTCAAAATTTTGCCACAGGGCCGTTGTTTATCCCTCACCCCTTCTAAACCCGTCTGAGTTTGTGGATTTTCTTTACAGGCAGGTATCCCGAAATTCTTTCCGAATGCTCCTTCCCATGGAAGACGAGACCCTTGCCCTGATTTCCAAATATCATTCCGATTTCTCACGCTGGACATATCTGCCCTTTGTCCATTATGAAAAACTGCATGTTGCACAAAATAAAGAGAGGGTACTCCGATTAGCCGAAAGGCTTGGCATCCCCATGCCGAGGACATGGTATATTAATGATATTTCAAGGCTTGACACACTAAAAGAATCCCTTCCCTATCCTGTTGTTATAAAACCAAAAATGAGTTCCGGTGCAGTCGGGATAGCCTACCCCCAAAGAGCGGAAGAATTTATGGCGCAATACCTCTCAATTCACAAGCGTTTCCCTTACCCCATTGTGCAGGAATGCATTCCCCGGGAAGGATCCGGATATGGAGCATCTTTCCTGCTGGATGAAAAGGGACTGATTAAAGCATCATTTGTTCATAAACGGCTGAGAGAATACCCCGTAACAGGCGGTGCAAGCACCCTGAGGGAAAGTGTAAAACGAGATGATATAAGGGAGATCGGCCTGATGCTTTTAAATGCTCTTGACTGGTTTGGGGCAGCCATGGTGGAATTCAAGGTTGATCCACGGGATGGTAAACCAAAGCTTATGGAAATAAACCCGAGATTTTGGGGCTCGCTATCCCTGGCAATAGAATCGGGGGTAAACTTTCCATACCTCATGTATCGCATGTCTAAAGGTGAGGATATAAGCCCTGTTGAAGATTACCGGACAGGAAAGAGATGCAGATGGCTGCTGCCGGGAGATTTGCTCCATTTCATATATAACCCTGAACGTATGAACCTGAGCCCTCCGTTCTTCCGGTTCCGGGATAAAAATACTGCCTATGATATATTATCCTTAAGTGATCCTCTGCCTGCCATTGCAAGGATTTTGACCCCCATTACTTTTTTATATGATCCCGACATGAAAAAAAGGCTGAAGAAAAGAAGATAATTTGTCCTCGTTCCCAACTATTCAGCCGTCAATTCACACAGATAAACGGAGACAGGTTTAAAAAGCAGTTTGTGCCCTTGTCAGGAGGCTGTCCGGGAATAGCAATTTTTTCCAAAATCAAGGCTTGCTCAAAAAATTACCGCAGGCATATAATTGATATCGGAGTCTCGCAAGATCGCTTTCCTCCGAGGATAATTTTTTGAGCATAACGCAGAGTTTGGAGAAAAGGGTATTTTCGAACAGCCTCCTGGTGCACATGCAGATCAATTAATATATTGTTTGAGGGCAGTAAGCTTTGAAGTTGGTTCGTTATTAAATTTCGGCAGAAAACCGGAATTTAAAAGATTTGTATATGATACCTAAAACCTGCAAGCGTCGAGTTTGTCGAAGACCTGCCTGCTGCAGGCAGGTGCAAGGCGGCAAGGGCGCAGACGTAC
>JAGGXA010000053.1 GCA_021163285.1 Deltaproteobacteria bacterium
ATTGGGATATAAAGGGAAAACCTTTCGATATGGTTTAGATATAACCTAAATCCTGCAAGCGTCGAGTTTGCCGAAGACCTGCCTGCAGCAGGCAGGTCTTCGGCAAACTCGACGCTTGCAGGATTTAGGTTATATCTAAACCATATCGAAAGGTTTCCCCTTTATATCCCAATAAGGTATTTATATCCTCCTTTAGTCTGTAAACATCAAAATCCCCTGAATCTACAACAGTCTGCTTGAGCTTATGAAGTAAAAACAGGGCTTCCTCATCATAGAGTAATTTCTCCCCATCCATGGTGACATAAGTAAGCCCCCCGCATTTGGGGCATATCCATGGATACTGCCCGGTAGGGCTCGCTGCCACGGTTAATTCGCGTTTAAATCCTTTTTTAAGTCCCTGATACCGACACCCCTGACATCGCATAATTTTACCTCCGGACTGAGATTCTCAACGCTTTTTTTTGATCAAAAGGAGGGAGAGATAGGGCGGAACCTTATCTGAACGACTTTTAATATCCTTTATAACTTCTTCCCCGTCAAGCCCGCATCTCGATATGAGAACGGATTTATCAGTCAGGTCAAGCTGATCCAGGGTATCCATGATTTCCTTGTAATTCCGGTAGACCTTAAGCATTACCATGTTATCCGTATGACCGATAGTCCGCCTTAATTTATCCGCTCCAAGCGCGCCTGAAAACAGGGTAAGAGATTCTTCTCCTTCAGTCAAAACCATCCCGGCAGACGCAGCTCCAGCCTGGAATGAGGTAATTCCAGGAATGGCCTGCACGGAGATATACGGCTCAATTCCCTTTATGGTTTGCATGAGATAACCAAAAGTGCTGTAAATCAGAGGGTCACCCAGGGTGACGAATGCCGCATCTTTGCCATCTTTCAGCCTTTTTAACACTTTTATGGCATTTTCCTCCCAGGCCATTGCCAGTTCTTTCCTGTCGAGACTCATAGGAAAACCCAGATGCTCAACAGGCACGTTCTCTTGAAGGTGAGGAGAGACAATTTCCACTGCTACCGAATAATTGTTCTTTGTAGATGCTGCGGCATATACAACTGCCACCCGTTTTAATATGTTAATGGCTTTCAGAGTAATTAATTCCGGGTCTCCCGGTCCAACCCCTATTCCGTATAATGTGCCCATTTCTAATTTTTTACAGCCCATAAGATTTATTGATTTTCCTCCTTCTCTTTTGCCATTAACAAGGTCTCAAAGACCTTTTTGCCTGATACTGGTTTATCAGCCAAAAACCTGCCGTTTTTATCAAGTTTCATAATGCCAGGCTCCACAATTTTATGTGCCTCGCCGTACAAGGGGTCTGTATCTTTGATATCCCTGATTTTTACAGGCGCTGTATCAGGAAAATCGAAAAACAAAAAAAGAGAATATGCAGGTTCATTCCTCTTAAGCGGTGCGTCAGGATAAAACAGGTGGTTGTTGGTATCATAAAAAAATGGCATTATACATTTCAGCCTATTTTTTTCCCTGTCAGTTTTCCCAGTTCCCTCCAGTATGCAAAAAACTTTTTTATTAACGTCGGCTGCAGCAATACAACCGTGATCCCGGCTTTTTGCAGTTTTGAGACAAGATTGCCGTACCATCTCATTATCATAGGTCTAATTAATATCAGATCCGGATTAGCTCCAATAAATTTCTCGGCATCGTCATGATAGCTGAACATTGCTTTTGTCATCACCTGTGGCGGGTATGCCTCATTTTTGGACACGCCTGTAATTTCTTTATCAGGTCCTAAAGAAAACAGGTTTTCCGTGTGTGCTGCATAAAGCGAAATCATTCTTTTAAATGGTTTATTTATGAAAATCCTGTTACCTGATTTATCAATAATAACACTTGAAGGTAATTGAGAGCAGGCATCTGGGGAAGAGACATTTTCTTCCGCTGCATTGGCATTAAAAGCCATAAAAAAAAGAATGATAATTATGATTAAAGACAGACTGTTAATTCTTATCGTTTTTATCTTCATGCAAGTCTCTTCCTTTTGAATACCACCTGTTTTGAGTTTGAATAATGATCAAAATAGATATGATTATCAATTTCAAAGATATCTTTTATGTTCTCTTCTTTTAAGACATTATCAACGCTTCCGTGATGTACGATCCTGCCGGATTTCATGAAAACAAGTTTGTCACAGAAAACAGCCGCGAGGTTCAGATTATGCAGCGCCGCAACAACTGTTCTTTTTTTAGTCTTGACGTTTGAGTCTACAATATCCAGGATATTTAAAGTGTACTGAATATCCATATTGGATGTTCCCTCATCGAGGATCAAGACTGGCGTATTCTGTGCCAGGGCCCTTGCAAAAATAACCCTCTGTTTTTCCCCGCCACTCAATTCTGTAATATATTTATCTTTAAACTTTATAATCTTCAGTTCCTCCATGACCTCATTTACGATGTCTAGATCAAAAGAAGATGGGGAAGAAAATCTTGGAATAAATGGATGCCTGCCCATTAATACGATCTCTTTTACGGTAAAGGAAAAATTGATATAAAAATCCTGGGGTACAAGGGAGATTTCTTTTGCAAGGCCTTTCCTTGAATACTTTTTTATATCGCATCCCAGATATTGAATCGTGCCGGAAGAAGGTGTTTTTTCCCTGACCGTTATATCGAGTAAAGTCGTCTTACCGCATCCGTTGGGACCGATAATACCATAAAAATTACCTGGTTCTATGGCCAAAGAAAGATTGTCCAGGGCTTTGTTTTTCCCATAATAAAAGCTGATATTATTAATATCGAAAACGTTATTATCAGCCACCTGTCCGTCTCCTTTTCCTCTTGAAAATATAGCAAAAAAAAGGCCCGCCAATAAGCGCTGTTAAAACACCTATTGGTATTTCCGCAGTTAAAACCGCCCTTGTTATGGTATCTGCGCATAAAAGTAAAATGGCCCCGGTTAACGCTGAAACCGGAAGCAGTTTCCTTGTATCAGGACCCACAAAAAAACGCATTAAATGGGGAATGATAAGGCCTACAAAACCGATGATGCCTGATACCGACACACATATGGCAGTAATCAGCGAAGCGGTTATCAGAAGAGTAAGCCTTACCCTCGTAGTATCAATGCCGAGAGAAGACGCTGACCTGTCTCCGAGAGAGATGATGTTCAGGTCACGCGCAAAAAAGATACAGATGATAAATCCGATTGATACAAAAAGGAAGGTTAAAGAGACGTCCGGCCATGTCTTGGAACCAAAACTGCCCATTAACCAGAAAATAATTATGGATACCTGTTCGTCTGCCACATATTTCATGAAACTGATCCCTGCAGATAGAATTGCAGCTATAATGATCCCTGATAATATCAGATTATTGGAAGACAACCGCCCATCGGATGATGACAAGAAAATCACAGCGAACAAGGTTGCCACCGAGCCTGTAAATGCAAACAAGGCCACAGAATAGATCCCCAATAATGTTATATTGAGCAGCAAAGCGATTGCAGCGCCAAAGGCTGCGCCCGCTGATATTCCAAGGGTGTATGGATCCGCTAATGGATTCAGCAGGATACCCTGATATACCACTCCGGCGATTGACAGGCCTCCACCCACTATGGCCGCAGTCAGGATACGCGGTAACCTGACATCATATACAACGTATGGAAAAATTTCATTTATTCCATGTAAAAGTGCGTTGTCACCACTGATTTTTGCGATTATTATCTTTATTACCTCTAAGGGAGATATCTCTATATATCCCATTCCTGTTGAAAATAAGATTACGATTAAAAGGATAAAAATTAATAAAATAATTTTGGGAGCCACCTTTATGGAGGTTCCAAACTCACTTTTTTTTAACATAATCCACCCTGTAACCGTCCGTAGCTATCAATTCGATTTTTCCGTTTGATATTTTGTCCTTGATCATCGTTTCGGCTATTTGCCGCCTGAGGTTGAAATCCTGTGAGACTGTCCGAGAATGGCAATTTTTTCAAAATCAAGGCTTGCGAAAAAAAATTACCGAAGGCATATAGTTGATTCCGGAGTCTCACAATCTCGCTTACCTCCGAGGATAATTTTTTTGCATAACGCAGAGTTTGGGGAAAAGTGCCATCATCGGACAGACTCACAGGCTATTATCGTCCCTGCGGGGATTGTATAAGCCCCATCGGGGTGACAGACAATAGCCCGCCATTTATTACCGGGTGGCGGAACAATGATCAAGGCTGATATTTTATAAGCCGACGGCAAAAAAAACCCCCGAATCAATATATCGATCCGAGGATATCCCTTTTTATCCACAAAACCGCTGATCATCCTTTACCGGCGAAGGATGGCATCTTCATTCAGGCAGGTCTTCTGACTCTCGGATTATCCTGCAAATCCGCACCTTCCCATTCAATGACTGAACAGTGGTATAAGGCGGATTTCATCCCCGATTACAGCGGCGGGCCCATCCCCGATTCTCACGGGATTCCCTGTTAGGTTCATAATGAACACCTGAACTATATTAAAAAAATAAAACAAATTGTGGGAGGATGTCAATAATAAAACCGGGTGATTTTGTAAGGGGTGCAATACAAAAAAGTAATTAAAAGGAGGACATCCTTCATTTTTACTTTGCACTTGGCAGAAAAGTGCCAGCGGCATCCTGCCGCTGATCTAAGAGGCTATAAACCTCTTATACAATTTACAATTTTTAGTTCCAATAAAAGTGTCAACTACTTTTACTTCAAAATGAAGGATACCAAAAGGAACGTAACAAACTTGACAGAACCTGGAAATAAAAAAAACCTTATTTTTTTATATTGCACCCTTTGTAAGTGAATTAATCTACCGGAAATACAGGGTTCGCGCAACAATAACTTTACAGAATTGACACTCGGTTTTATGTTTGGTTCGGTAGATTTTGAAGAGCAAAAGGCGCAGTAATAGTGGACTGTTTCAAGGTTTTTGCTCTTTAAAATATGCCGAGAATGACCTGAAGATGAGGTACCAAAATGTTAAGTTATTTTTGCGCGGGCCCATAGCAATTTCAGCTTTCCGTTCCGGCGCTATTTATCAGGAGAAAGCAGGGTAAGGAAAAATGAGCCGTTCTCTTCCCTGACTACCTTTAAACCGAACATAGTAATGGTATCGATGAGCGGCCTTCCAAAAAAAAAGTCCATCTCAAGGGGATCAATACCCCTTTTTTTTGAAATAAACGGCCTTAAATGGTAATCGAATTTAAGCAATTCAATCACGCTGTTAATCGCCTTTTCACCATCAGGCTCAATTCGCTTCACATACCCGTCAAGTTTTTTGTAACTGCATCTCTTTTCATGTTCTTCTAAAATACCTCTAAGAACACTGTCACTTATGAACTCTTTTCTGGCGGCTTTTGCTCCGTCATACACCTTCATGATTTTATCGGTATCCCAGCATGCAAGCGCAGCACATTGAAGGGGCCTGTGATCATAAATCCTGCATGCCTTTGCTTTCTCATCATAATAAATACATCCCCTGCTTTCTTTCTTTTCCTTTATCTTTATCAGTTCTATGTCATTTATCTTGATTTTGCTGTTCATCGGGTCCCACACAATTTCTCCGACCCTGATTGTATAGAGGTTGGTTTTTTCAATATGCCCATCCTTTACAAGAGAAATGTCCTCCATCTGTAAGGTAGGGCTCGATTCAATGCAACATTCTCCGCATCGAATGCAATGGGTTCTCCGGTTTTTTGTTTCCAAATCCAACTCCTGCGCAGCACCGAACCAAAACCCTGAAATATGGTTTTTAAATTTTGTTTAGAGATTTTCAACTCGCTGAGATTGCTGTCTTTGTAACCGTTCACGGTTTCAAAGTTTCAGGGTTCAAAGGTTGAAGGTTGATATGATATATATTGATTTTGTGCGAGTGTAGGGGCGAACCTTGTGTTCGCCCTTTGATTATTTACCCCTTTGATTATTCGTACGTTTTAAAGGCGAATACAAGATTTCTTGTTCCCACGCTCCGGCATGGGATTGCATACCATACGGATTTCTACGCTGGAGAATGAGAACCAGACGAAAGGCAGCATCTGCAAAGCATAAATCAGGTTTGAAGGATGTCCGAATTTCTAATTTCAACGTTCCGTGAATGGTTACCTTTCTTTTTTTAACTCAAAACTGTACCTGAACGGGTTTTCCTTCAGGCGCTACTTAATCCCTGCTATTGCCTGAGAAATGTTATAGCAATAATCGCCGATTTTTTCAAATGCAGTCAGCATATCAACCATAATCAGCCCGGGATCGACATCACAAGCGGCGCTCTGGAGGCGCATAATATGATTTCCTCTCATTTCTTCCCTCATAGCATTAATAGTATCCTCTAATTTTTCTGCCCGGGGCATTATATCAATGCCCTCTATTTCTATTGAGTCAACAACCAAGTCTATAAACTTTTTCGATTCTTCAGCTATCAGCCCAAAATCATGCTTCGCCCCTTCAGAAAAATTGAGGGACTGCTCAATCAGCTCCTCACCGAGTTCTGCTATATTTTCAATAGCGTCTCCTATCCTCTCGAGATTGTTAACCATCCGCATCAAAGATATTACCTCTTTTGATTCTTCACCACTGATTCGTCGCTGAACTACCTGGACGAGAAATTGAGTAATCTCTTTTTGAAGGTTATCAAGGGCATCCTCCCTTTTTCTCCACTTGAAAAGCTCATCGAGATTCCGTTTTTTAAAAGAATGAATCACATCATTATACATTACCTGAACCGCATTGCCCATCCTGCGAATCTCCGATCTCGCCTGTCCGATAGCCACAGAAGGCGTATCAATATATTTTGAGTCCAGGTATTTAATGTGGATAAGCTCTGCTATTGTTTTTTCTTCCTTTTTATGAGGTGTCATCCAAGTGGCTAATTTCACAAGATAAGGTAAAAACAAAAGAAAAACAGATGCATTTATTGTATTGAATATGGTGTGGGAATTGGCAATGTACCTCGCAATATTTGTTCTTTCACCATTAATCACAAGATCCGGAGGTCCAATACTTGTAAAATAGGCAGTAAGCCAGATGACAAACTTAACAAAGAATGGAAAAAACAGAATAACATTAAAAACGCCAATTACATTGAACAAGGTATGGGCTCTCGCTGTACGGTGCGCATTGATTGAAGCGCCCACACTTGCAAGTTCCGCAGTAATGGTTGTCCCAATATTATCACCAAGAATCAAGGCCACGCTTGCATGAAAACTCAACAGCCCCTGGCTCGCAAGTGCCATTGTAATCCCCACTGTGGCGCTTGAACTCTGGAGGATCATCGTGAGCAGGCTGCCCACGATGACGCATAGAAGAATCCCTGATATACTGGTTGTATCAAATCTGGTAAAAAGGTCTATAAAAGTCGGGTTATGTTTTAATGGAGCAAAACCGGTTTTCATGATGGATAATCCATAAAACACAAGTCCAAAACCAAGTAAGACATCACCGACATAGATCCATTTCCTGCGTTTCATAAAAAACTTCAAAAAGACCCCTATTGCAATTGCGGGCAGTGCATAGGCGCTGATTTTGAAAGCAATTAGCTGGGCCGTCACGGTTGTGCCGATATTTGCGCCAAGGATTATTCCGATCGCCTGAACAAATGTCATAAGACCGGCATCCACAAAGCTTACCAGCATGACGGTTGTGGCGCTTGAACTCTGTATAATACTTGTTACAAGGGCACCTGCCGTGCAACCGATAAAACGGTTATTGGAGACCATGCCCAAAATCTGACGCATCTTTTTGCCTGCGACCTTCTGGAGCCCTTCGGACATGATCTTCATGCCGAAAAGGAACATCCCAAGACCGCCTAAACATTGAAATATAACTAATTTCATAATTATTGTATTATGCTGATATGATGGTAATTGCTCAGATGTTCAGGTAAAAGACTGGAGAGCAGGGTGGCCATTTTTACCGAAAAATTATATAATTCTCATTTGCAAAGGCATGTATGGCTGTACATCCCGATATTTTATCTTCAATCTATTAATTAATTATATAATATATCATGTATAAACTCAAAGATTTTGGTAAGCGCTTACTTGCCTGGGGTTCCCGCAAATTTGTCCCTTAATGAACAGTTAGCAAATATTTTTACCCGGATCCTTAATTGAAAATCAGAATTAGACCTTAACAATCTTTGGGCCAACAATATGAAAATGAGATAGTTTCGTCAATGTTTTCTCATCAATATAACATAAAGAATTTAATTTAATTTCTGATAGTTTATTAACTATAAACCTTCTTATAAAAAAAAGCGCCTGCTTAGCTCCTGAACGAAAAGTACGTTCAGACACAATTTTGAATGTTTAATTTTAAATATTGAATTGAAAACGAAACAATTTCGATATATTAATAATTCCAACGCTAAATGGAAAAAAATTTCAGGGTTTTCGTTCAGGAGCTACTTATGGATAAACAAAAAAAGAACAGCGTAATTATTACAGATGTTACCTTAAGAGAATATGGGCAGAATGTTCCATTAAATTACCTCCATATATTTACACCTGCAATCAGGATTAAAATAGCGGTCAGCCTTATAAATTCAGGATTTACCAATATCGAAATCCTTTCATGTGTTCATCCCGGAGTGGCCCCTGCAATGAACCGGAAACAATTAAAAAATATTGCAGCAGGGCTTGGCAGGGTCGAAGGAATAAATTTTATCACACTTGTTCCAAATAAAGCAGGCTACAAAAATTTTTTATCTAATGGCCTTGGGTCTGAAGGTTTTAACCATACCATGGGCATATTCTTTTCCGTGGTTGAAGCCCATAATCTTGCCAACCTCGGAAGACCATTACAAAAGACTGTTGATGAATACCGGATCATCGTAAGAGATGCTCTTGCTAAAAAGATAAGGGTAGTTGCTTATATTTCAGCCTCATTCGGATATCTTGAACCGGAAACCGGTGTTCTTATCAAGGCAGATATAGATAATATAAATCATTATTCAGATTTCTTTTTTGATCTTGGAGTTGAGACGGTTACCCTTTCAGATTTGCAGGGTGTTGCCGATTGTAAAGAGACAAAAAGAATTCTGGAATCAATCCTTGATAAAAGAAAGGGACGAGATATCGATAAGTTGTCATATCATCCTCATAATAAATCAGGTAAAAATGCAATTGCAAACAGTAAAATCGCCTATAACTTAGGTATCAGGAGGTTCGATTCATCCTTAGGGGGAACAGGGGGCTGCGTTACGGGAGCGCCTGGTAACCAGCCGACGGAGATGCTTGTTAAATCTTTTCATGACATGGGAATTGAGACCGGGCTGAATGAGAAAAAAGTCTTTTTACTGGCTGAAATGGTTCGGAAGGAATTATTCAGCAGGATACCTGATTAGTCTCTGAACGAAAAATCCGTTCAGATATAATTTTTGTTCGGCGCCCTTCATTATTCCTGAGCATTCCGCTGAATGTTTTTGTATCGGATCAGCCAATACCCAGGTTTACACTTAATATGTGCAACAGCAATAATGTAAATATGGTCCGGATCGATAGAATAGATGATCGCATATGGAAATTTTTGCAAAAGGCGCCGCCTGAAATGTGCATGCAGGACACGATAACGAAAGGGACTTTCCGTAATATCTTGAACATCTGATTCAACAACAAGGCGAAAACGACGACCTAATTCGGATTTACAATTCTCATAATGCTAATCAGCCGATAAAAATTCGGCCCGGGCATCGGCATCAAAAATTACCGAGGTCATATGGGTGGACAGCGCAATCAAACTGCGTTTGTTTGCGCTGTCCACGGCGCCGTCCAGCGCCGCGATTCGGCCTCCAAAATTCGGCTTGACAAAAAAGAAAAGCATGCGTACAATTGTACTTATGAAAATCATAGCAGACACAAATACGTTTTTAGCTGTCGCTCTTAATGAGCCGGAAAGAGATGAAATTATCAGACTTACTTTAGGTCATGATTTAGTTGCGCCGGATATATTACCCTTTGAAATTGGAAATGCGTTATCAGCGATGCTTAAAAGACATAGGCTTGAGCCTGATAATCTGTTATCTGTTTGGGATGTTACGCAACAAATACCTGTTGATTTGCGTAGCGTTGATATTCGTGAAGCACTTAAAATAGCTTCTCAATTTAACATCTATGCATATGATGCATATTTTTTAATGTGTGCTATTTCTTTACACGGCCCATTAATTACTCTTGATAGGCGCATGAATGAAGTTGCTCAGAGTTTGGGCATTCAAATTATGGAGGTACCCTGATGAAAGTCTATACATATTCAGAAGCCCGTCAAAAATTTTCTATGGTTCTCGACATTGCTCGATTTGAAGATGTTATAATCAAGCGCCGAGGGGGTGAAACCTTCAAAATTATATTTACCAAATCACCAAAATCACCTTTTGATGTTACAGGCGTAAAAACAAAAGCAACAACTAAAGATATTCTTAATGCGGTAAAAGAATCTCGAGCAGGGGCTGCCGAACCAGGCGTTTGAACTGATCGGGGCTACTGAGAGGCCTCCAAAAATTTGGGCTTTAATATAAAATTTAACCATACAGAGTTTGTCGGCTGCCAACTTAAAGCGGGACACTTTCCGCTTTTTGGCGTATTTGCTTCACTTAATCCATCCTGCAAAGTTCAGTTGGTAGCCAACGTAGTGTGGATTAAGGAACGTAAGCGGCGAATCCACAAAAGCAATTGTCCCGCCTTACGTTGGCAGTCAAGCAATCTATCTGTCAATTATAAGCGTTCCCTGCCTTATTTCAAAGCTTTGCGTTAGACAGACCTTGGAACGAATGGCATTTCGAGCGTGATTTTCTGGACACTTTTCTTTGAAACAGGCGACGAACCAACTTAAATCGGTAATATTTTTCTAATGGGCAACCACAGGGGGGTTGCCCCTGCGTCGGCCCTTCCGAAAAAATCCCGATGCACGGTGAAAGCAATCCGTTTTTAATCAATCTTTTTGCTTGTGTCTGCCCAATAATTCATTGTGTAATGACCGAAAGACTTGAATAATAAGGTTTTTCGCGTTTTTGTTCAATCTGTGATTTCCGAGGTTTGAAATCGGGGAATATATCTTGAATTTACCATCTGAAAATCAAAATCATCAGGTTTTTACCGTCAGTGAACTTACAAAAGAGATCCAGCGTCTTTTGGATGACCGTTTTGATTTTTTGTGGCTTGAAGGTGAGATATCCAATTTCAGCAGTCCTGTTTCAGGGCATTATTATATGGTTATAAAAGATGAAAAATCCCGGATTAGGGCAGTAATGTTCCGTTTTCAGACCCGCTATCTTAGGTTTCTTCCGGAAAACGGAATGAAGGTGCTTGCACGCGGCAGGATCGGGGTCTATGCACCGAGAGGAGAATATCAGCTCATCCTTGATTATCTTGAACCTGTAGGTGTTGGCGCACTTGCCCTTGCTTTTGAACAGCTCAAAACAAAACTTGCGGCCAGAGGGATATTTGATAATGAAATCAAAAAACCGATTCCATTTTTGCCTCAAAGGGTAGCAGTAATCACTTCTCCGACAGGCGCTGCTATCCTTGATTTCTTAAAAATCATATATCGCAGGTTTGCCAATATCGATATTACTATTATCCCTGTAAGGGTTCAGGGAAAGGAATCCCAGGAAGATATTGTAAAGGCCATTGAGCTTGTAAATATGAAGTTAAAAGCGGATGTCATTGTGCTGACCCGGGGAGGCGGTTCTCTTGAAGACCTCTGTGGGTTTAACCAGGAAAACGTGGCCATGGCTATCAGGGCATCACATATACCGGTCGTATCCGCTGTGGGTCATGAGATCGATCTGACCATATCCGATCTCGCTGCCGATTTCAGAGCGCCGACCCCTTCTGCTGCGGCCGAGCTCCTCGTTGCTGAAAAAGAATCACTCCTGAATCGCCTCGGTGAGATAAAAAAACGGTTGATAACTGGTATAATGCACAAAATAAAAGAACAAAACCGGGAACTTTTACGTCTGACAGCAACTGTTCGGGACCCGAGAAAACGCCTTGCAGATACCTGGATTCGCCTTGATGAAATTCATGCGCGAATTTTGAGGCTTATTGGTCTTGTAATACTGGACAACCGCAGGAGGCTTGAAACTGAAAAACGCAGCTTGATTATCCAGTCCCCGACGAATATTATAAATTCTCTTAAAGAGCGTCTCGATATCCGGAAGATGTTGCTTGTGCGGTCAATGAACAAGCTGATTATGGAGAAACAGAAGGCAGTTTCCCATCAGCGTAAGAGAATAAGCGATCTGAGTCCGATGGCAATATTGAAAAGGGGGTACAGTATTACGCTTAAATTACCGGAAAAAAGTTTGCTTAAGGATACATCGGGTGTTAAAAAAGGTAATCAGGTACGGGTACTTCTCGCAGAAGGGGAGCTTGAATGCCGGGTGGACAGTGTGAACATCAAGGATTTTAGGACCTCGGCAAAAATAATTACCTAAGGAACGAGGACAAATTAACTTCCCCAACTATGCATCACAGCTTCAGGCCATCATTGCCCGATCTAAAAGTACAAAAATCTTGAAACAGCTCACTATTCCTGCAACTTTTGCGCTTTTAGATCGAACAAACCTGACCTGAATCCATGCGCCTGCCCGGGGATGTTATTTCGTCCTTGTCCCTAAGGCAGGGAACGCTTATACTTGACAGATAGATTGCTTGGCTGCCAACGTAAGGCAGGACATTCGCTTTGATGGATTCGGCATCCTTCATCTTGAGGTAAAAGTAGTTGACACTTTTATTGGAACTAAAAATTGTAAACTGCAGAAGAGGCTTATAGTCTCTTAAATCAGCGGCAGGATGCCGCTGCCACTTTTCTGCCAAGTGTAAAGTAAAAATGAAGGATGCCGTGGATTCGCAGTTTACGCTCCTTACCAACCTGCGTCGGCTGCCAACTGAACTTTGCAGGGTGGATTAAGCGAAGCGAATCCACCAAAAATCGGAAAGTGTCCCGCTTTAAGTCGGTACCCGATTGCTTCAATATAAAATTTTGACTTGTGCAATCAGAAAGCAGGGTTTATTACTGCCGGGTTACAGTAAAGCTTATACTCATCTGATTTGGAGGAAGGATGGCTGAACAAAAATTTGAAGATGCTATGAAGAAACTGGAAGAGATTGTGCAAAACCTGGAGAGCGGTGATTTGCCTCTCGAAGATGCCCTTAATGTCTTTGAAGAGGGAACAAAATTGAGCAAATTCTGTTCCTCCAAACTCGAAGAGGCAGAGAAAAGGGTGAATGTGCTGGTCCGTGACGTTAACGGTAAATATAACCTGGAACCCTTTGAGGTTGATGGTGAGAGTCTTGAAGGAAGAAAACAGCCCTGATATTAAATCGTATCTTATGGAAAAAAAAGCGATTGTGGATAAGGCACTCTATGATTATTTCCCTGAATCCGCTGACATTGAACCCGATATTATAAAGGCGATGCAATACAGCCTTTTTGCAGGAGGAAAAAGATTGAGGCCGATTCTCTGTATGGCAGGGGCGGCAGCCGTGGGCGGGGGCGAATCCGATGTCATTCCAATTGCATGCGCCCTTGAATTGATCCATACTTATTCACTGATCCATGACGACCTTCCGTCAATGGATAACGATGACCTGAGGAGAGGAAAGCCTTCCAGTCATAAGGTCTTTGGGGAGGCCGTGGCCATACTGGCTGGGGATGGGCTGTTGACAGAGGCATTCAGTATCATGACTGTACCCGGGATAACAGAGAGGATCCTGCCCGAATCTTTGATCCAGGTTATAAACCTGATTGCAGATGCAGCAGGTTTCAGGGGAATGGTCGGGGGACAGGTAATTGATGTCCAATCCGAAGGAAAACCGGTTGATATTTCTATTGTAGAGGTTATGCATAAGCGTAAGACAGGAGCATTGATTACTGCTTCCGTGCTTTCCGGGGCTATCATCGGGGGCGGGGACAAATCCAGGATCGAAGCTATTGCCGAATATGGGAACAAGGTAGGGCTGTTGTTTCAGATCTCAGATGATATCCTCGACATCGAAGGGGACAGCAGGGTCATGGGAAAGAAGGCCGGCGCTGACAGGGAAAAGAAAAAAAACACCTATCCGGCATTACTTGGTTTGAAAAAGTCCAAACAAATCCGAACAAAACTGCTTGATGAGGCCATTGAGTCTCTTCAGAATTTTGATGAGAAGGCATGGCCTCTGCGCCGGATTGCCCGATACATTATCGAAAGAAAGAAATGAATAATAAGACAGAACATAATTTATTAAACAGGATAGACAGCCCCGCTGATCTTAAGGGATTATCTTTAAAAGAACTTGAGGGCCTTGCATCTGAAATACGTACGAAGATCGTTGAGACCGTATCTAAGAGAGGCGGGCATCTGGCTCCGAGCCTGGGAGTCGTTGAGCTGACTATTGCGCTCCATTATGTTTTTAATACCCCCAAAGACAAGATCATCTGGGATGTCGGCCACCAGGCATATGCCCACAAGCTGATCACCGGACGGCGGGACAGATTTCATACATTAAGGACATACGGGGGAATAAGCGGGTTTCCAAAGAGGTCTGAAAGCCCTTATGACACATTTGATACCGGTCACAGCAGCACATCTATTTCAGCGGGTCTCGGCATATCGACTGCTAAAGAACTAAAAAAAGAAAAAAGCAAGGTTATTGCAGTAATCGGAGATGGTTCCATGACCGGGGGAATGGCCTTTGAAGGTCTTAATCAGGCCGGCCATACGGGGAAAAACATGATTGTCGTATATAACGATAATGCTATGTCCATTTCGCCAAACGTGGGAGCCTTTTCTTCTTTCCTGAGCCGCAAGATGACCGGCAAGCGTTTTGTTAATGTAAAAAGGGACCTTGAAAACTTTATAAAATCCCTCCCCGGCGTGGGTGAAAACATCATCAATTTTGTGCGTAAAAGCGAGGATTCTTTTATTACATTCTTTACCCCGGGCATGATGTTCGAGGCATTCAAGTTCAAATATATCGGGCCGATTAACGGACACAGGATTGACAGGCTTCTTGAGGCCCTTGGAAATACGCTTCACCTCGATGGCCCGGTACTTGTTCATGTCCTTACTGTAAAAGGAAAGGGTTATGGGCCGGCAGAAAAAGACCCGTCTCACTTCCACGGGGTTGGTTCATTTGATATTTTAACGGGTGTATCGCCTGAGAAGAGTACGGTTAAGCCTGTACCTTCGTATACAGAGGTGTTCGGTAAAACGATGGTGGAATTAGGCCGGATCAACAAAAAGATCTTTGCCATAACCGCAGCCATGCCCGAAGGTACCGGATTAACGGAATTTTCAAGGCTGTACCCGGACAGGTTCGTGGATGCAGGTATTTCCGAGCAGCACTCAGTAACCTTTGCGGCAGGACTTGCAAGTGAAGGGTTTAAACCTGTTGTGGCGATCTATTCCACATTTCTTCAGAGGGCCTTTGATCAGGTTATCCATGATGTTTGCCTCCCCAACCTGCCCGTCATTTTTGCTGTTGATCGTGGAGGTCTTGTGGGAGAAGACGGTCCGACCCATCATGGCCATTTCGACATTACCTATTTGCGAAGTCTCCCGAACATGACGGTTATGGCCCCTAAGGATGAAAATGAATTAAGATGGATGTTCTTCACTGCGTTTCAACTTCCGGGTCCCGCTGTAATAAGGTATCCTAGGGGTAAGGCCGCAGGCATCTTGATTGATCCTGAGTACAGGAGCATTCCTGTTGGTAAGGCGGAGACATTAAGGCAGGGTGAGGATATCCTGATCCTGGCCCTTGGAAACATGGTCTACCCTGCTATGGAAGCCGCTCTTCAACTCGAAAAAGAGGGATGTTCAGCATGCGTGATGAACTGTCGTTTTGTAAAGCCTCTTGACCCGGACCTTGCAGGGCTTGCAGGCTCAATCGGCCGTGTTCTCGTGGTTGAAGAAAATATCAGGCAGGGTGGTTTTGGAGGAGCGGTTCTTGAACTCTTTAATGACAAGTCCATTAAGAATGTCGATGTAAAAAGGATTGGATTACCTGACAGGTTTGTCGAGCAAGGGCCGTCAGCAATTTTGAGGCAAAAATATGGTCTTGATGCAGAAGGTATCTTGAGGGAGGCAAAGAAACTTTATCAAAAGACCCAGAACAGATAAGATCAGGCTGGATCAATTATTGGTTCAAAGGGGTATCGCGGGCAGCAGAGAAAAGGCCAGGGCCGTTATCATGGCAGGGATCGTCCTGGTTGACGGAATACAGGTTGACAAGGCGGGCAGGTTAATACCCGCCCTGGCATCCATATCATTAAAAAGGCCTCCCCATCCTTATGTCGGCAGGGGAGGCCTTAAGCTGGAAGCAGCGCTCAAATACTTTGCAATTGACGTGTCTGGCCTGGACATTCTTGATGTCGGAGCTTCCACCGGAGGTTTTACAGACTGTCTGCTAAGGCATGGGGCCCGCAGGGTTATCGCAGTAGATGTTGGTTACGGCCAGTTCGCCTGGAAACTCCGGCAGGATAACAGGGTCACTCTCCTTGAAAAAACAAATATCCGCTTTGTTAAACGGGAAGACCTTTGCATCCGCTGTTCCGGGGCGGTTATTGACGTATCCTTTATATCCCTGAGGCTCGTTGTCCCAAGAGTTTCTCAACTCATTAACAGGCGCGCCTTCATCATGGCACTAATCAAACCACAGTTCGAGGTTGGAAAGGGTAAGGTGGGAAAGGGAGGAGTCGTCCGTGATCCGGTCCTTCACACCAGGGTCATTAACGACCTGACAGCCTTTTTCAGGGAATCCGGCTGGATTGTGGAAGGACATATCCCCTCGCCCATCCTGGGCACGAAAGGAAACCGAGAATTTTTGATCCATCTCAGAAAAAAGGGTCAAGTCTGCCGTTAGGATTCGCGCAAGAATAACTTTACAGAACTGGCGCTCAGTTTCAGGTCAGGTTCGATAGATTTCAAAGAGCAAAAGGCGCAGTAATAGCTGGCTATTTCAAGATTTTTGCTCTTTAAAATCTGCCAAAAATGACCTGAAGACGAGATGCCAAAATTTTAAGTTATTCTTGCGTGAGCCCTTAACCGTTTTTCTTTCCTTTTTAATGACTCTTTCGCTTTGATGCCTTGAGGGGATTTATTTTCACGTTTCGTTTTGTAGTGGTTTCCTGAAGGTGGGTAGCCATGTTGCAGTTACCGGTACGCCATTTGACCGAAGGATCCGGGAATATGAGGCAGTAATCACCGGTAGGAAATGTCTTGATATTTTCGCAGCCCGAACACTGCTCAATTACCGTATGACATGTGCCGCCATTAAATTGGCAGCCTTTCTTGCTCATAAAAAAACAGTCATAACCTTCCTTTACGCTTGTACAAACCATTTTAATCACATCCTTTTCTTTTTCATGTTAAGATTAATTTCAACTTTATATAATAACATTTATATTCTTATATGTAAAGCAAAATTATCCGGTTTGCACAATAAATATGTTCGTAACCGTTTACGGGTTCAGGGTTATGAGGTAATAAGGTAAAAGGTTGAAGGTAAAATATGGAGTAACCGTTCACAGGTTCAGGGTTCAATCGTTCAGAGTTAAGGACAGAGACAAGAATGAAACTTTGAATCCGTGAACGGTTACACTTAATTGAAATTGTTCCTTTTCTTAATTCAACATTTAAAATTATACATTCAGAATTTTGTTTGGGTGGACTTTTCATTCAGGCGCTAAATTATAGGGAAGTTGGATAATGAGGGCCGTTGTTCAGAGGGTAAAAGAGTCTAAGGTGGAAGTCAATGGGCGCATCGTTGGGGCCATTGACTCTGGGCTGCTTGTTTTTTTAGGTGTTGGTGAAGATGATTCAGAGGAAGATTGCGATTATCTATCCAATAAGGTTGTGCGCCTAAGGATTTTCCCGGACACAAAAGGTTTGATGAATCTGTCATTAATGGAAATCGGCGGTTCTGCCCTGGTGGTTTCTCAATTTACACTCTGGGGTGACTGTCGAAAAGGACGCAGGCCTTCTTTTGTCAGGGCCGCCCGGCCTGAAAGGGCGAAGCAGCTCTATGAGCATTTTATCGGACTTATAAGGAAAAAGGGAGTCTTCGTCGCAACCGGCGAATTCCGGGAAATGATGGATGTTTATCTAATAAATGACGGCCCTGTGACTTTGATGCTTGATAGTAAAAAATCGTTTTAAATGATAAGATTTCAGATCACGGAGAAAGAAGCATCAGTAATCGTTCACATCTCGCTCTGATGCTCTGTATCGTCCTCGCCCCCAAGAACGCAGAGCGTGGTAACGAGAGAAGTTAAAATCAACCCCAAAAAGACTAAAATATTAAGATTGCCATTTAACCTTAAACCCTGAACCCAGCCCTTTCAAGGTGGGTTTGTAATACATTGGATTTAAAGCATATTTATCACGGTTTTTGCATGCTTGTGTATTAACGACACATGATAACGTGATATGATCAACGACTTTTTTGGTTTTTTGTGAAGGGAACAATGCTGTTTTAGACAGAAAAAGCAGAACCATTCAAAAATACCTTGCAAAAAAATTAGATTC
>JAGGXA010000156.1 GCA_021163285.1 Deltaproteobacteria bacterium
GGTGAAACGGATGGGGTTGTTGTAGAACAAGTTGTTTTGAATTCGGTAACAGTAAAAGCATAGGGTTATTCTTGAAAATAGTTTATGCAGGTTTTAGGTTATAGAGCAAGACAGGACTTTAACATTCTATGGCCGGGATTTTGCCCTGCGAAGAAAACTCAGGTTCCGCTTATTTAATCAGGAGCTCTAATTGTCAAGACCTGCATGGCATGAATATTTTATGGATATCACCAGGATGGTAGCTAAAAGGTCAACCTGTTTGCGACGTCAAGTCGGCGCAATTTTAGTAAAAAACAAAAGAATTCTCGCTACAGGATATAACGGCGCCCCTTCCGGCCTTAAGCATTGCGAAGAGGTCGGATGCATAAGGCAGGATTCATCTATACCCTCAGGCCAGCGTCATGAACTCTGCCGAGGTTTGCATGCCGAGCAGAACGCTATTATTCAGGCGGCTTATTATGGTACTCCAATTGCCGGCTCAACACTTTATTGTACTAACAAACCCTGCGTTATATGCTCCAAGATGCTGATCAATGCAGGAATTAATAAAATAATTTATGAAGACGGTTATGATGATCTCCTTGCTGCGCAAATGTTATCAGAGGCAGGTATTGAGGTTGTAAGGTTTTATGATGAAATGTCCCTATTGCGCAAAGATAAATAATAAAGTTATCGATTCACGCTCTAGCAAAGATGGCAGGGTTATAAGAAGACGGCGTGAATGCCTTGAATGCAGCAGGAGGTTTACTACATACGAAAGACTGGAAGATGTCCTTCCAATGGTCATCAAAAAGGATGGCAGGCGAGAACCCTTTAACAGGGATAAAATAGTTGCAGGTATTCGCAAGGCCTGCGAGAAGCGTCCGATCAGCATGCAGAAGATTGAAGAATTTGTTGATTCCCTGGAGTTATATTTTCAGGAACTGGAGAAAAAGGAGATAAAGAATTCCAGGATCGGAGAGATGATCATGGAGAAACTCAAGGATTGGGATGAGGTAGCGTATGTCAGGTTTGCCTCTGTGTACAGGCAATTCAGGGATATCAATGAATTCATGACGGAATTAGAGGAGATGCTTAAATCAAGGAATGAAGGATCGAAATAATCCGTACCCTTTTTTCGGACAGCCTCCTGTGCCTTGTTCAGTAATTCAGGATAAATATGGATCAGTTGTTCATGAAAGAGGCCCTGCGCCAGGCAAGAAAAGCCTTGGGAAGGACATCTCCTAACCCTGTAGTTGGGGCGGTAATTGTAAAAGACGGAAACATCCTGGCAAGAGGTTATCATCACCGGGCAGGATTACCCCATGCTGAGGCAGAGGCCATTTCAAAACTAAGTGGGAAGGCCCAAGGCTGTACCCTTTATGTAACCCTTGAACCATGTAATCATCATGGAAGGACTCCCCCCTGCACTGAGGCTATCTTAAAAAGCGGGATTAAGAGGGTTGTTGTGGGCATGAAAGACCCTAACCCTCTGGTTTCAGGCGGCGGTTTGGAATTTTTAAAAGAAAAAGGGGTTGAAGTCAAAAGCGGAGTTCTTGAATCGGAATGTATTCTGCTCAATGAGATATTTATCAAGTTTGTCACCAAAGGCCGTCCCTTTGTGATTTGCAAATCGGCCATGACACTCGATGGATGGACAGCTACGGCTACAGGTCACTCAAAGTGGATTACAAACTCAAAGTCAAGGGAGTTTGTTCACCGTCTCAGGGACAGAGTAGATGCCGTCCTGGTCGGGGTTGGAACTATTATTGCCGATGACCCTAAACTTACAACAAGGCTGAAAAACGGGAAGGGCAAAGATCCTCTGCGTATTGTTGTTGATACTCATCTGAGAACACCCGTTAATGCAAAGGTTATAACTCAGGACTCTGATTCAGATACCCTGCTTGTTACCGGCATGGATGCAGCGTCTCGTTATCAAAGCAGGTATAATAAACCAAATGTCTCAATCCTTTCATGCCCGGCTCCGGATGGCAAGATAGACCTTTCAGCGCTCATGGATATCCTTGCCGAGATGTCTGTTACAAGTCTCCTTGTTGAGGGAGGCGCCTCGATCTGCGGTTCCATGTTCCGGGAAAGGCTGATAGATAAATTCTATATTTTTAAGGCTCCGAAAATATTGGGCGGCGGTGACGGAATTCCCATGGCATCAGGCCCGGGACCTTCAAAAATGGATCAATGCATGGGCCTTACGGACATCAGTTTCAGACGTTTCGGAGATGATATACTTATTAAAGGTTACCCTGGTTAAGATATGTTTACAGGTTTAATAGAAAGTCTCGGTAAGATAGATACTGTCAGACGTCACGGGAATGATATGGTGTTGATTATTTCTCCTGTTTCCCGTATGACCGATGTCAGCGTTGGAGACAGCATCTCCGTAAACGGGGTGTGTCTGACGGTTACATCTTTATCTCAAGGCCTGCTCAGCATGGATGTGTCATCTGAAACCCTTTTAAGGAGCACACTCAAGTTTCTTAGACAAGGTGATGAGGTAAATCTTGAAAGGGCGCTCCGCCTGAAAGACCGCATTGGGGGACATTTGGTCTCCGGACATGTAGACGGGATCGGCAAGATAATTAAAAAGGAACCAAGGCAGAGGTACTGGTTAATCAAAATAAGTGTTGATGAACGGATATCGAGATATATAATCTTAAAAGGGTCTATTTCTGTCGACGGTATCAGTCTGACAATAAATAATTGTGATAAAAATTCTTTTGAAGTAAACATTATCCCTCAAACAGGGAAGGAAACAACGCTCATTAAGAAAAAGGTTGGAGACCCGGTAAATATAGAGACAGACCTTATCGGAAAATATGTAGAGAATTTTGTTTTAAGAGAGAGGCCAGCGCGGAACAAAGATTTACAATCAGGCATTGACCTTGGAATGCTAATAAAACATGGATTTGGTGATTAATGATGATTTCAAATATTGAGGACGTTCTTGATGATTTAAAACAGGGGAAAATGATCATCCTTGTTGATGATGAGAACCGCGAAAATGAGGGAGACCTCACCATAGCAGCGGAAAAAGTGACGCCGGAGGCTATAAATTTTATGGCCAGGTACGGCCGCGGCCTTATATGCCTTGCCCTTAGTCCTTCCATTGTGGAACAGTTGGGTCTCAATCAAATGGTCAACGACAATCGTTCACCCTACAAGACCGCTTTTACGGTCTCCATAGAGGCGCGCAAGGGGGTTACAACCGGGATATCCGCAGCAGACAGGGCTCATACAATTCTGACCGCGGTTGCGCCTGACGCCACACCCAAGGATCTGGTACAGCCTGGTCATATTTTTCCTCTGAGAGCAAGACGGGGCGGTGTCCTTTTCAGGACAGGGCAAACAGAAGGTTCGGTCGATCTGACACGTCTTGCAGGCCTGAGACACGCGGCTGTTATATGTGAGATTATGAAGGATGACGGCACAATGGCCAGGATGCCCGATCTTGAAAAATTCAGCGAAGAACATGGACTGAAAATTGCGACTGTGGCGGATACCATAAACTACCGGATGAGAACGGAGTCCTTTGTACATAAAGCGGCTGAAACCATATTGCCGACTCCCTATGGCGAATTCAAGGCGATTGCCTTTGTAAACGATATGGATGACTATGAGCATCTGGCGCTTGTCAAGGGTGATATTGATCCGGAGAAGGACCTCCTTGTAAGGGTACATTCAGAATGTCTCACCGGCGACGTTTTCGGTTCTTATCGTTGTGATTGCGGCGAACAGCTCAAAAAATCCATGGCCATGGTGCAGGAAGAAGGCCTCGGAGTCATACTCTATCTTCATCAGGAAGGCAGAGGAATCGGTCTCGCAAACAAGTTAAAGGCCTACGCGCTTCAGGACAAGGGTTTCGATACTGTAGAGGCCAACGAAGAGCTTGGATTTAAGCCCGATTTAAGGGATTACGGGGTGGGCGCGCAGATACTTGTTGCTCTTGGCATACGAAGGATGAGGTTGATGACAAATAATCCCAAAAAGATCATAGGTCTTCAAGGATACAACCTTGAAGTTACAGGAAGGGTCCCCATTGAATGTGAGCCCCGACCTGAAAACAAGAAGTATCTAATGACCAAGTGTCAGAAACTTGGTCATCTCATGAAGATGTTTGAAGAACAGGAGGAATAAGTATGCCCAATATCGTGGAAGGTCAATTATCTGCAGAAGGTTATAAGTTTGCAATAATAGTAAGCAGGTTTAATGATTTTATATCTTCGAGGCTCGTTGATGGAGCGATGGATTCCTTGATCAGGCATGGAGCAAGCGATGCTCAGATCGCAGTTGTCAAGGTGCCGGGAGCCTTTGAGATTCCGTTTGTCGCAAAAAAACTGGCGACAAGCGGCCGTTATGATGCGGTAATATGCCTTGGGGCTGTTATCAGGGGGGCGACGCCACATTTTGATTACGTAGCGGCGGAAGTCTCAAAAGGAATCGCAAGCGTAGCATTAGAATGCCAAATCCCTGTTACCTTTGGAGTTCTCACTACTGACAATATAGAGCAGGCAATTGAAAGAGCCGGTTCCAAATCAGGTAACAAGGGCTATGAAGCGGCAATAGCCGCTATTGAAATGGTCAGCCTTTTTAAAAAATTGTAATGATGATATTTTCGGCTCCGATAACAGCTTATTCTGATTTGGACAAACCAAGTTTAAAAAATGGGTAAAAGACGAAAGTCCAGGGAACTTGCCGTTAAGGTTCTTTTTCATATAGAATACAACCATGATAATCCCAAAGAGGCCTTTGACCTGATACATGAGCGCTTCAGTCAGGGAAAGTCATCAATCTCCTTTTCAAAGGGGCTTGTTTTCGGCGTGTGCGAGAATAAAAAGACTCTTGACAAAGTGATTAGTCAGGCATCCAGGAACTGGAAGATTACAAGGATGTCTCAAGTGGATAAGTGTATATTGAGAATTGCTATATTTGAAATACTATTTATGGAAGAGATACCGCCAAGGGTATCCATTGATGAGGCGGTGGAGCTTGGGAAAAAGTACGGGAGCGAGGATTCGAGCCGTTTTATAAATGGGGTGCTTGATAAAATCTATAAATTTCAAGAAAAAGAATCCGAACCTAACCTAACCTGGGAGGCTGTCCGAGAATAGTAATTTTTTTCAAAATCAAGGCTTGCTCAAAAAATTACCGCAGATATTATAGTTGATATCGGAGTCTCGCAAGCTCGCTTACTTTCGGGGATAATTTTTTGAGCATAACGCAGAGTTTGGGAAAAAGGGCCTTCCCGGATAGCCTCCTAACCTGAAACTGAGCGCCAATTCTGTAAAGTTGTTGTTGTGCGGGCCCTAACTCCCGCAACCGTTCACAGCTTGAAACTTGAAATTGGAAATGAGAAATTTGAAAGACCTGTCTGCGTGCGGGTATTCACAGGCAGGGATGAAACGGTTTACGACTTGACAGTACAAAAGTATGATGACCAAATTTCGGGATGGTTCTCTGTTATGTAATATCTGGAAGAGTTGTTTATGGATTATAATGACGGTGTATTCAGGTCTTGATTATCGTTTCGGCCATTTGCCTCCCGGGGTTGAAACCCCGGTCTATTATCTATCGTCCCTACGGGACTGTATAAGCCCCATCGGGGCGACAGACAATAGGCCTGTCAATTTATTGACGGGTGGCCGGAACGATGACCAATGCCCATATCTGTATGACGTAGGGGCGAATCTTGTATTCGCCTTCATCCTGATTTCGATGTTCCGAGAACTGTTATTAACTCCTGAATAGAATCAGTGTATAGAAAAACCGTGTCTTCAGACAATCGAAAAATTGCATTTACAATCTTAACCTCCCATTCAGAACAAAATCCTCGAATGAATTACGGAAGGAAAATTTCCGAATGAAATATGATCCTCAAAAACTGGAGGCCAAATGGCAGTCATTCTGGGAAAAAGAAAAACTGTTCAAGGTCAGGGAAGACCCCTTAAAAGAAAAATACTATCTCCTGGAAATGTTTCCATATCCTTCCGGCAAGATCCATATGGGCCATGTCAGAAATTATACAATTGGAGACGTGATTGCAAGGTATAAGAGAATGTGCGGCAAGAATGTCCTGCACCCCATGGGATGGGACGCATTTGGTATGCCTGCTGAGAATGCAGCCATAGAGAACAAAACACATCCTGCCGGATGGACCTTCGATAACATAAAGGCTATGAGGACGCAGCTCAAAAGGCTCGGATTCAGTTATGACTGGGACCGGGAATTTGCTACCTGCGACCCTCGGTATTATCGTTGGGAACAACTAATATTTTTGAAGATGTATGAGAAGGGACTTACCTATAAAAAGAAGACATTTGTCAACTGGTGTGAAAAATGTCAGAGCGTGCTTGCCAATGAACAGGTAGAAAATGGTTGCTGCTGGCGTCATACTGATAATGAAGTGACCATCAAGGAGATGGATAGCTGGTTTTTGAAAATAACCGCTTACGCAGACGAGATCCTTGATTTTTGTGAAAAACTCTCCGGGTGGCCTAAAAGGGTGCTGACAATGCAGAAGAACTGGATAGGCAAGAGTTACGGCGCCATCATAAAGTTCCCGATTGCAGGTTCAGACAAAGCGATAGATGTATTTACCACGCGCCAGGACACGCTTTTTGGGGTGACCTTCCTCTGTTTGGCTCCTGAACATCCTTTGGTTAAGGAGATAATAAAAGGACTGCCCCAGGAAAAGGATGTCCTTGAGTTTGTGGAACGTATTCTCAGGATAGATAACTATGTTCGCACCGCAGATTTCACTGAAAAGGAAGGTGTTTTTACAGGAAGATACTGTAAAAATCCTGTAACAGGAGAGGAGATTCCGATCTATGTAGCAAATTTTGTGCTCTTTGACTATGGTACAGGCGCTATTATGGCGGTTCCCGCCCATGATCAGAGAGACTTTGAGTTTGCTGAAAAATATGGAATTTCGCTCAGGGTTGTGATCAAGCCTCCCGACTCGGACTTAAGGGAAGAGGATATGAACGAGGCATACGTAGATGAAGGGATCCTCGTAAATTCCGGACCTTTCAGCGGTGAGCGCAATCTGAAGGCCCTTGACAATATTACTGAGTATCTGGAATCAAAAGGCGCTGGTTTTAAGACCACAAACTTCAGGTTGAGGGACTGGGGCATATCAAGGCAGCGCTACTGGGGGACACCTATCCCTATAATTTATTGCGATAAATGCGGCACAGTGCCGGTGCCTGAGAAAGACCTTCCCGTCATACTTCCCCTTGACCTGGATCTGAGGTCGAACGGTGGGTCACCCCTGCCCTTTGATCCCCTGTTTTATGAAACGACCTGTCCCTATTGCGGAGGAAAGGCAAGGCGTGAAACAGACACGATGGATACATTTGTCGAGTCTTCATGGTATTTTGAGCGATATACCTGCCCCGGATATGAACAGGGCCCACTCGATGCTGAAAAGGTGGATTACTGGATGCCGGTTGACCAGTATATTGGAGGTATCGAGCATGCGATCCTGCACCTTTTATATTCCCGCTTTTTCACAAAGGCGCTGAGAGATCTTGGTTATTTAAAGATAAGTGAACCATTTATCAAGCTTCTGACACAGGGAATGGTCTGTAAAGAAACTAAAAAATGTCCCGGGCATGGATACCTTTACCCTTATGAAGTTAAGGACGGCCGCTGCGTCTTATGCAATAAAGAGGTGATAACGGGCGCAACCGTCAAGATGTCCAAATCCAAAAAGAACGTGGTAGACCCTCAGATACTGATTGACCGGTATGGGGCTGATACAGTCAGGATGTTCTGTCTTTTTGCCTCACCACCGGAAAAAGACCTTGAGTGGAGCGACAAGGGTGTGGATGGATCATACAGATTCCTTAATCGCGTATGGCGACTTGTAACAGACCAGATAGATGAGCTTTCAAAAGTTACCGCATATGACGGTAAGGGAGTTTTAAAAGATGAATCAAAGGCCCTCTACCGGAAGACCCATTTAACCATAAAAAAAGTCACGGCCGATATAGAAAATCGATTTCACTTTAATACTGCCATATCCGCTGTTATGGAGCTTGTAAACGAAATAAACCAGTTATTGAACAGCAAGGGCGATGACAAGGCCTGGCCTGTAGTTCGGAAGGCGGTCGAGACGGCAGTCATCCTGCTTTCACCGGTAGCGCCGCACATAAGTGAAGAACTGTGGCAGATGCTGGGTTATGAGGAGAAGGTCATCGACCTTGCCTGGCCATCTTATAACGAGGAAGTCCTTGAGATCGAAAACAGGCTGATTGTGCTTCAGGTAAACGGGAAAGTAAGAAGCAGGATTGAAGTTCCTGCTTCTTATGGTAAACAGGAGATAGAAGAAAAGGCCCTGGAAGATGAGCGCATTCAAAAATTTATTAATAAAAAACCGATAAAAAGGATAATAGTTGTGCAGAATAAGCTTGTAAATATTGTAGTCTGAAAATCAATATTGTTAACTTGTGTCCATCCGGAAATGGGGATTTTGGAGCCTCGCAGGATCGCTTATCTCGGCATCCTTCATTTTTACTTTACACCTAAATCCTGCAAGCGTCGAGTTTGCCAAAGACCTGCCTGCTGCAGGCAGGTGCAAGGCGGCAAGGGCGCAGACGTACTACGATA
>JAGGXA010000250.1 GCA_021163285.1 Deltaproteobacteria bacterium
GTATCGTAGTACGTCTGTGCCCTTGCCGCCTTGCACCTGCCTGCAGCAGGCAGGTCTTCGGCAAACTCGACGCTTGCAGGATTTAGGTATTATGTTCAGGGTTTGTTTTTGCAGGGGCAAGCCTCTGTGCCTGCTCTTTAACATATGAACGATTACCTATTACAAAATCTTTAGAAAAAAAGCAACTGCTTTGGATGTATTTCGCTAATCAGGTTGAAAAAAATCAAAATATTGGTTGCAAAAGCACCAACTTATTGATATTTTTTGAGCTGTTCGGTTAGCTTTTGAACCAGGAGGCCGCGCTGTCCGTTAGACTTTGGAGAACAACCATCAAAAAACTGCCATATATAATTTTAATTATCTTTTTCATTTCCTGTGCACCACAAAAGGCCGCAATAAAACAACAAGGGAACAATTGTGATCCTCTAAGATTTGCAATACATTTTTATCGTGATGAATTAAATCATCTCTCTGCGGTCAAGAGTTCACAATGTCCAATGTATCCTTCATGTTCCACATACGCTATACAATGTTTAAAAAAACATGGCTTTTTTATTGGATGGTTGATGACCTGTGACCGTCTTATGAGGTGTGGTCGTGATGAATTACATTTATCGCCATCAATTATAGTGAATGGAAATGCCTGGAAGTGTTATGACCCTGTGAAAAATAATGATTTTTGGTGGTATAAAAAAGGGTCGAAAACTCGGAAGAGGGATTCCCGAAATGGTCCTTAATAAATGACTGACTTTGCACACACATTAATGTGGTTTAATATTAACGGACACTCTGCTAAGAGCAATTATACAGAAAGCGAGGTGTCCAATGAACGAGAAACAAAAACGTCCAAATTACTCTAAAGAATTCAAACAAGATGCCGTCAAGTTGATAGTCGAACAGCGGTATAGCTGCTCGGAACTTGGCTGACGTCTTGGTGTTGCAGCGTTCAGTATTATCCGTTGGGCGCGGCAATACCACCAGGAACAGCATGATCTTGATGAGAGTGACATTACCCGCAAAGAGCTGGATGCTGAGAATCATCGGTTGAAAAAAAGAAAACAGACTGCTTGAGATAGAGCGCGAAATATTAAAAAAAGCAGCGGCCTTTTTTGCGAAAGAGTCGATTTGAGATACGACCTTATCCGGCGAGAAAAGAAGGCCTGTCCCGTCACCATTTGATGTTGATATCCCCAACAGGGTGCGGGCCAAGGATATAACGTATGTGTGGACTCTTGAGGGTTGGTTGTGCCCGGCCGCGGTAATGGACTTATTTTCCCGTCAGATCGTTGGATGGGCAATGAACAAACGCATGAAAGCTCAACTGGTTTTGGATGCCCCGGCAATGGCGTACTGGAAGCGCAGGCCGTCAGCGGGACTGTTGCATCATTCAGATCGTGGCAGCCAGTATGCTTGCGGGCGATATCGGGATCAACTTGAAAATTATCAGACGACCCCGAGCATGAGCAGGAAAGGCGACTGCTGGGATAATGCGCCAACCGAACGATTTTTCCGAAGTCTGAAATCGGAGTGTTTTGCATATTGCAGATTTGTATTCAGAGCTGCTGCTGAAATAGAAATATTGGAGTATATCACATTCTACAACGCATATCGTTTATACTTCACGATAGGCTGCATGAGTCCCATGGAATTTGAAAAAAAATATTTATTGAAAGCAGCATAATCAAATTTGAGTGTCCGGTTTTACTTGACCATTACAACCCTGAACGGTTGAACCCTGAACCTGTGAACGATTATGTAAATTCTTTGTTTCCAAATCCCTAAAAGTGCGATTTCCTCACACTGAATCTTTAGAATCATGCATCCATGAACGGATAATCCGTTTTTTTTAGCTTGACTATGATTGCCTGTTCGATTTAAAAGGAACGATTAAATTCTTTATAATTGTTCACGGGGTTCAGCATGTCCTCTGTCGTTGCGGGCGAGTGAAGCGATCTTTTCTCGTTTCAACGCTGGAGCGTGGGAATGCATACCTTAAGTGTTCCCGCTCTGGAACATGGGAACCAGGCGAAAAATTTCAACCTGTGCGCTTAGGGACGAAGACGAAATAACATCCCCAGACAGGCACACGCATTTAGGTCAGGTTTGTTCGATCTAAAAGTACAAAAGTTGCAGGAATAAGGAGCTATTTCAAGATTATTGTGCTTTTAGATCGGGCAAAGATAGCCTGAAGCTGTGATGTATGGTTGGGGAAATTTATTTGTCTTCGTTCCTAACGAAGCGCAATCGTTCATCTCTCCTATTATTACTCTCCGGTCTGTTATAATGTATGTCTGTTAAACGCGCTGTGTTTCCGGCGCAGACCGACGCAGAGCGACTCAAAATATGTTCCAACGCAAAGCATTGGAACGGGGAGGGGGATTTCACGTTCCGTGAACGGTCATAACAAAGCAATCTTTATCAGAGCAGGTTTTAAGTGAATATGGTTAAGAAGAGTCCGGTTATTGAGGAAAGGATTAACAAGGCCCTGAAGTTGAAAAAGATGGGGGTTAATCTTTATCCTGCGGGATATCACCCTGATATTACAGTAAAAGAGGCAATCGATCGTTTTGGAGGCATGGACGAAGAGACACTTTTAAAAGAGGCAAAACCGCATGCTGTGGCTGGCAGGATAATATCCAGACGGGATTTTGGCAAGGCATCTTTTATACATATAAAGGATGGTACCGGCAAGATACAGTCATACATCAGAAAAGACAAGATAAGTGAAGATAAATTTGAAGTCTTCAAATTAATGGATATAGGTGATTTTGTTGGTATTAAAGGGTCTTTTTTCAGAACCAGAACAGGTGAATTGACAATCGTTGCTGAAGATCTCACCCTCCTTTCAAAGTCTATGAGGCCATGGCCTGAAAAGTGGCATGGTTTGACCGACGTGGAGGCAAGGTACAGGCAAAGGTATGTTGACCTGACAGTAAATGATCGCGTAAAAGAGGTGTTCATCTTAAGAAGCAGAATTATCCAGGGAATCAGAGATTTTTTTATCAAGAGAAATTTCCTCGAAGTGGAAACCCCGATGATGCAGCCTATTCCCGGTGGAGCAACTGCGAGACCTTTTAAGACCTTCCATAATGCCCTTGGGATGGACCTGTATCTAAGGGTGGCCCCGGAACTGTATCTGAAGAGGCTGGTAATAGGTGGCATGGAAAGAGTCTTTGAAATCAACAGGAGCTTCAGGAATGAAGGCATTTCCGTAAAGCATAATCCAGAGTTTACAATGCTGGAATTCTATATGAGCTATGCCACTTATGAAGACCTGATGGACCTGACGGAAGAGCTGTTTACCTGTATAGTTGATCAAATTTCCGGCGGGAGCATTATTGAGTACCAGGGGGAATCTATTGATTTTGCTCCGCCATGGCAAAGGATATCCCTGTTCGATGCATTAAAAGATATCGGAGGCGCCGGTGGCGATGTGTTTGAAAGCAGGGAAGCTGCCTCTGACTTTGCAGCAAAATGTCAGCTCAACTTATTGGAAAGCGATAGTCATGGACAGATCCTGACAAAACTTTTTGACTATCTTGTGGAGCCACGGTTGATGAAGCCTACATTTATTTATGGTTATCCGACAGCAGTATCACCGCTTTCACGCCGTAATGACAAAAACCCTGATATCACGGATCGATTTGAGCTCTTTATCGGGGGCAGAGAGATAGCAAATGCCTTTACTGAATTGAATGATCCTGTGGATCAGAGAGAAAGATTTGAACATCAGGCGTCCCTTCGGGAGGCTGGTGATAATGAAGCGCAGTTCATGGACCTTGATTATTTGAAGGCCATGGAGTATGGGATGCCGCCCACTGCGGGAGAAGGTATAGGGATTGACAGGGTCGTTATGCTGCTTACCGATTCTCCTTCTATTAGAGATGTTATTCTGTTTCCCCATATGAGGAAGAGTCAGGTCTGATAAATCTATGCCGTTCGAGTTATTTCTTGGAATAAAATATATTAAGGCCAAGCGAACCCAGGGTTTTATATCCGCGATAACAATCATTTCGATCCTGGGAGTATTGGTTGGGGTGATGTCCCTTGTGGTGGTCTTATCTGTGATGAACGGGTTCAGAGAGGATCTGATGTCTAAGATCCTCGGGGTTAATTCTCATGTCATGGTATTAAAATTTGGAGGCGCATTTCAGGAATACAAAAAAGTGATGCAAAAGATCAGTAAATTAGATGGGCTTGTCTCCTCAACACCTTTTATCTATACTCAGGTGATGGTCAATAATAATTCCGGTAGTGTCTCAGGCGCTATTCTAAGAGGAATTGAACCTGAAAGCGCTGGTAAAGTGGTAGATATAGAACGTATGATTAAAAAGGGTTCTCTTGGTTCACTTGTGAGCAGACCTGACGGACTGCCTGCTGTTATCATCGGAAGCGAGCTTGCAAAACAGCTTGGGATATACCCTGGAGATATATTGACCGTGGTTTCTCCGGAGGGAAAGTTGACCCCATTGGGGCGGGTGCCGAATTCCGGGAAATTTAAAGTCACAGCTTTCTTTGATTCAGGAATGTATGAATATGATGCATCGATGATATATTTATCTTTGAAGAATGCTCAGGACTTTTTAGGGATGGGAGAGCGGGTAACCGGGTTGGAGGTCAGGGTAAAGGATCCACATACGTCGGAAAAAGTAGCAAAGTCTATTCAAAATGAACTTGGCTACCCCTTTTGGACCAAAGACTGGAAAATGATGAACAGAAGTCTCTTTTCAGCCCTGAAGCTGGAGAAAATTACTATGTTTATCATCTTATCCATGATTGTGCTGGTCGGCGCCCTGAATATTATCAGTACACTCGTTATGGTGGTCATGGAAAAGACGAGAGAGATTTCTGTCTTGAGGGCCATGGGTGCGTCTGCAAAAAGTATTATGGCCATCTTTATGTTTCAGGGCCTGCTGGTGGGTGTGGCAGGCACGCTGGCAGGTCTGATATCAGGTCTCGGCCTTTGTTATCTGTTGGGAAAATATAAATTTATCAGCCTGCCTGCCGATGTTTACTATATTTCCAAGCTCCCTGTGCTGGTTGAATTCGGAGATGTCTGGCTCGTAGCCCTCGCTGCAGTAGTAATATCATTTGCGGCCACTTTGTATCCCTCATGGCATGCATCCAGGATGAATCCGGTTGAGGCCATCAGGTATGAGTAGGATGTCGATTATTCTCATTAAGGGACGAGGACGAAATAATATCCCCAAGCAGGGAAGTTAATTTGTTCTCGTTCCTAAGTAAGGTGTGTTGAGTGTTAAGGCTTGAACATGTTGGAAAATCTTTTCAGCACCAGGGAAACCTGATTGATGTTTTAAAGGATATTAATCTCGAAATATCTCCTGGTGACAGTCTGGCTATCATGGGGGCTTCCGGTGTCGGTAAGTCAACATTATTAAATATCATGGGGAGTCTTGACCCTCCCACCAGAGGTATTGTCAGCTTTAGAGACAAGAATATTTATCAGATGGATGAGGCTGAGCTCTGTAGCCTCAGGAACAGGGAAATAGGTTTTGTGTTTCAGTTTCATTATCTTCTGCCGGAATTGAATGCTCTTGAAAATTGCATGATGCCTGCTTTGATTGCAAGGTATCCAAGGAAAAGAGCTCTTAACATAGCAACAGATGTCCTGAAAAAAGTTGGGCTTGAAAATCGTCTGAGCCACCGGGCGGGTGAACTTTCAGGCGGTGAACAGCAACGAACGGCAATTGCACGGGCGCTCATCATGAATCCCAGTCTGATACTGGCGGACGAGCCGACCGGGAATCTCGACTGGTCTACCGGTCAGGAGGTCGGTGATCTCCTGACCAGACTTAATGAAGAAGAAGAAATGGCTATGGTTATCGTAACGCATAATCTGAGACTCGCTGAAAAGATGGAGAGGCAGTTTGAAATTGTTGATGGTGGTTTCTCTGAACCAATGTGTTAATTATTTGACTTATTTAAACTTAAAAAAAATCTTCTGTTTATCAAATGATAATGGATTATATATTCAACCGGCATTTTTTATTCTTGCTTTCCTTGCTTTCCTTTTTTTGAAGCCGGTTCTGTCAACCGCTGAAATGGCCGATGAAAACAGTGATTCTCCTGAAGCGGTCCCTGTCAGGGTGGAATCTGTTCTTATTAAGGGGAACAGGCGTATTGAGACTGACGCAATCCTGGTTGTTATCAGGACAAAAAAGGGGGATATACTCGATTACGGCATACTTGATAAAGACCTTCGTGATATATATAAAATGGGCTACTTCAAGGACGTTCAGATAGAGACGGCCGATGGTACGTCAGGAAAGATCGTGATATTTAGAGTGATTGAAAAGCCGTCCATAGGCAAAATAGTCTTTGAGGGGAATAAGGAAGAGGGTGAAGATAAATTAAAAAAGGAGCTGGGTATAGATCTGTACTCTATTCTTGATGATAATGAAGTTAAACAAAGCGTCAACAGACTCAAGGATTATTACAGACAAAAAGGATATTATAATGCTGAAATCAAGGATGTAATTGAGCTGCTTGATAATAATGAGGTGCTTTTAAAATATAAGATTACCGAGAATGAAAAGGTCTACATCTCAAAAATACAATTCCTGGGAAACAAAAGATTCGATGATGATGATCTTAAAGATATTATGGAAACGAGTGAGAAGGGTTTTTTTTCCTGGATAACTAATAGCGGGTATTTAGAGAAAAAAAAACTTGAGTTTGATGTTCATAAGATAACCTCATTTTACCAGAATCACGGTTATATCAAGGCCAAAATAGGAAAACCAAAGATTACCTATGTTAAAGACAAGGGACTTACTATCATTATTGAGATAGATGAAGGTCCTCAGTATGGTGTTCGGACGGTATCCGTTGAAGGGGAACTGATAAAACCGGCGGATGAACTATTGGAAAAAGTTCAGATCAAAAATGAAAAGGTTTTTAACCGTGAAACCGTTCGTAAGGATATTCAGACGCTAAGAAGTATATATGGGAATGAGGGTTATGCCTACGCGAATGTGGATCCAATCACAAAAGAGGACAATGAAAATCACTTAATAGACATTGCCTTTGTTATAACCAAAGGACAAAAAGTCCGTTTTGAGAGGATAAATATATTTGGCAATACGATTACAAGAGATAAAGTTATCCGCAGGGAATTATTGGTTATTGAAGATGACTATTATAACGGCGCGGCTCTTAAATACAGCACACAAAATCTGAACCGCTTAGGTTTTTTTGAAGATGTTCAGATCCAGAAAAGAAAGGGAAGCGCTGATGACTTGATGATTCTGGATGTGAATGTCAAGGAAAGACCTACCGGTTCATTTTCTTTCGGCGCAGGTTATAGTTCCGTTGATGATCTTTTCGGTACGGTTCAGTTGTCCCAGAAAAACCTTTTCGGTCGCGGGCAGCAAGTTAAGGCTCAGGCCAGGATCGGAGGAACATCAAGTCTGTTTGATATCCGTTTCATAGAGCCCTGGGTCCTTGATAAGCCCGTTTCTCTTGATTCCAGGATTTACAAGTGGGAATATGAATATGATGATTATACAAAGGACAGCTTTGGGGCCAGTCTTGGGGTTGGATTTCTTGTCGGAATTGATATCTTTACAAGGGCTTACATAACTTATTCATACGATGATGCGGACATTACGGATATTGACGATTATGTTTCAAGATATATCAGAGATATGGAAGGGAGGAACAAGACCAGCAGCATGGTCTTTGAGATACGAAGAGACTCAAGGGACAAGCCCTGGGATACAAGCAGGGGGTCTGTTAACAGTTTTAGTTTTGAGTATGCCGGGGGGTTGTTAGGCGGTGATATAGATTTCAATAAATACTTTGCAAAATCAGCCTGGTATTTTCCTCTGTTCTGGAAAACGGTTATTTTAGTTCAGGGGCGATGGGGCTATATTGAGGCGAGGGATGATGGACATATTCCGGTCTATCAGAAGTTCACTCTGGGCGGGATAAATACTGTCCGTGGTTTTGAATATGGGGATATTTCACCGATCGATCCTGAGTACGGTGACAAGATAGGCGGGGAAAAGATGATGTGTTATAATCTTGAATACAGATTTCCGGTCTTAAAAAAACAGGGACTGGTCGGCCTTGTTTTTTTTGATGCAGGCAATGTATTTGAAAAGGATGAGAGTTGGGGATTCAGCGGTATCAGGAAATCCGCAGGCCTGGGAATCAGATGGTATTCTCCCATGGGCCCGCTTCGTCTGGAGTATGGTAAAAACCTGGATCCCCGGGATGATGAAGAGTCCGGTAAGTGGGAGTTTAGTGTGGGCGGGGCTTTTTAGGCGCGCCAGAGCAGGGAACCGGAAGGAAATAATCCCAGCATATCGCGCAGATTTTTTTTTGTAAGGAACGAGGACGAAATAACATCCACAAGCAGGCGCACAATTTTTTTTGTCCTCGTTCCCAAGTTCCCTCATTTTGTAAAAGGTTGATGGAATTCCTTGAAGAATTGATATTATACCTAAATCCTGCAAACGTCGAGTTTGCCGAAGACCTGCCTGCTGCAGGCAGGTGCAAGGCGGCAAGGGCGCAGACGTACTACGATA
>JAGGXA010000031.1 GCA_021163285.1 Deltaproteobacteria bacterium
AATGCCTGTTATCCGTTTCGTACTCCACGTGCGCTGTCGCTATCGTTATTCCTCTCTCCTTCTCCTCAGGCGCCTTGTCTATCTCATCAAACGGCACATAACTGGCCATTCCCTTCTTTGCCAGATGTTTCGTAATCGCCGCCGTCAATGTCGTCTTACCATGATCAATATGGCCTATTGTTCCCACGTTTATATGTGGCTTAGTCCTTTCAAACTTTTGCTTCGCCATCACCTACCCTCCTTGACGATTCGAAATGCCCTGAATGCACAATAGTTCTGTTTTAATTTTAAATTTATGAAGCCCACGACCGGGATCGAACCGGTGAACCTCATCCTTACCAAGGATGTGCTCTACCTACTGAGCTACGTGGGCCCGTCCGCAGGATAATTACTTTCAATCCCGGAAAGTGTTTTAAACAGCGTCTGAATAAAAAATCTTAATTTACCTTCGGGCACTATATACCTTCTAACAATCTCAACCGAAGGGATGAATTTTAGCACTTTAAAGAAGATAAACCGTCCGTCATTCAGCAAATCACAGTCGATTTCACAAATCTATAAAGCCACTAACAAGCACAGACTTTTACAGAGTTACGCTTTCATAATCTTATTGTTGATTTCTCTATTAGCTTCCACCGTTTAAGCGCTAAATTAGGTAATGAATAACCGTACAGGTTGAATAAATGATGGAGGCATAACAAAATATGGAGCGGGAAACGGGATTCGAACCCGCGACCCTCAGCTTGGAAGGCTGACGCTCTAGCCAACTGAGCTATTCCCGCTAATATAGACTTCCAAATGAAAATTTTGAACTGTTTTATCCTTCATCAATGATTTATAAATTTAACTCACTTAAGTATATCTGTTAAGAATGGAGAGGGGAGGAGTCGAACCTCCGAAGGCTTAGCCGGCAGATTTACAGTCTGCTCCCTTTGACCACTCGGGAACCTCTCCATAATAATAATATTGATAAGATTTACCTTTTTCTGAAGCCAGCGAAGGGAATCGAACCCCCGACCTACTGATTACAAATCAGTTGCTCTGCCATCTGAGCTACGCTGGCTATTGGTATATTGTATCTCGAAAAAGATAAGTAAATAGGATAAGTTTCTATGAAAATAATATCAATCCCGAATACGCATAGATAGAACTGGTTTTCCCAAATAAACAGCTAATATCTCCGTAAATCTGCGTTTATCCTTTATTTACTGCCTATGGATTTTGTTTATGGTATCAATGGGACGTTTCCATACTGAATACCTTAGCAAATACCGTCTTTTCGGTAAGAGTTCACCAGCACCCCGGATGTGAGCGATCATGACGAGTGATTAAAACCATCCTTAATATTGTTTGCCCTGAGTTCGTGTAAATTAGTGACGCTAAACGTTTACCCGTTTTTATGTTCATTTTAACAATAACTTAATATTTAGGGTAAAAACTGGCATCCTTCATTTTTACTTTACACTTGGTAAAAAAGTGGAGGCGGCATCCTGCCGCTGATTTAAAAGGCTATAAGCCTCTTCTGCAATTTACGATTTTTAGTTCCAATAAAAGTGTCAGCTACTTTTACCTCAAAATAAAGGATGCATAGGAGGCTGTCCGAGAATAGCAATTTTTTTCAAAATCAAGTCTTGCTCAAAAAATTACCGCAGACATATAGTTGATATTTCAAAGATAATTTTTTGAGCATAACGCAGAGTTTGGGAAAAAGGGCCTTCCCGGACAGCCTCCTGGAAACTCATGGTTCATGCTTTCGCCGGAATGACGTCACGAACTAATCAGCACCAAGACGATTTTCAGATCATAAAAGGCATAACAATTTGTGTCAATACCTAATTTATCAAAGATTTTAACATTTAAACCTTGAATCAATTTGTTTTCTGTGGTACCTGTTATTTAATTTTGTTATTATTCAAAACATCAAATCAAATCATGGAATTCAAGGAGGTAGTAAAATGGCTGCTTTAGCAGGAGGAATTGGCGCACTAATATTAGGAATCATTGGAATCGTTCTTTGGTGGACCGACTTTCTTGTCCTTTTAAAGGGTGGACTGCCACTCATGTTTATCATGGGAGGAGCCTTGGCCGCTTATTTGGGCTTTGAGGAGATCAAGGATAAAAAAAGTTCAGAATCTTTTGAAACCGACGAGTCCAGAAAGTTAAAAGATGAGGTTGAAACCCTGAAGAGCGAACTCGATAATTTGAAGAAGAATAAAGACATAGATGATAAAACAGAGGATTAATTTTTATCTCTATTATTAACAAGTTTATTCTCTATTTCTGAAGCCCCTTTCTTTATCCCTGTGATAAAAAGGGGATTCAACTCAATATCAGTGTCAGTTTAAAATTATCAGCACTTACCTGAAATTTCCAATTCACTAAAAAAATAATTGATTTCAAATTCTGCGTTTTGCACGGAGTCTGATCCATGAACTACGTTTTTTTCGATATCGGTTGCATATAAATTCCTGATTGTACCTTCCTCAGCCTCTTTATAATTGGTTGCTCCCATTAACTCTCGATATTTTTTTATTGCATTTTCTCCTTCCAATACCATGATCACGCTTGGGCCGGATGACATAAAATTCGTCACACTATCAAAAAAAGGTTTCCCTTCATGAACCCGATAAAAACCTTCGGCCTGCTCCTTAGTCATTTTTAACATTTTAACGGCTACAATCTGTAAACCTTTTTCTTCTATCCGCTTTACTATCTCACCTATCAGACCTCTTGAAACACCGTCAGGTTTAATAATAGATAACGTTCTCTCGTTCATAGGTATTTATCCTCCTGATTCTATTTTTATTGACCAATTTATACCATAACTGTTATACTCCCTGTAATCATTTGCGCCTCTCCTTACAACGCTCCGGAGTGATAACGCATTACCATTACGCTCTGCCTTCACTGTACAGTCCTTCAAAAGCATCTAATAGATACTTTCCAACGCAGAGCATCGGAACCGCAGGAAAGTGAACAGTTTATTTCATCACTTGTAATAGCACAGGGGTACAAACTCACAGGTGTGTAAGCACTTACTATCACCTAAATATTATCAATATTCAATAGTCCGGTAAAGGATTTCCACATATATCAAATAGCGCCTGAATAAAAACTATGGTTTTCGTTCGGGTATCAAGATAAGAAAGGAATCAAACATGCTTAATGCAACATCCGTAAATAATAGGAAACAAAAACAGAGGATGACTCCCGACCATTTATTTAAATTTCATTGTCATCCGGGTTTACCCTGTTTTACCCATTGCTGTCAAGATGTAACAATAGTTTTAACACCATATGATATCATTCGTCTAAAAAACAACCTTGATATATCTTCTGATAAATTTTTGGACAAATATACGATAATCTTACCAAAAGAAAAACGATTAATCCCGTTGGTCTTGCTCCAAATGAATGAAGAAGATAAAAAGTGTCCTTTTATTTCATCGGATGGGTGTAAGGTATATTCCGACCGGCCATGGGCCTGCAGAATGTTTCCTTTGGATTTGGCCGACGACGGGACGTTTCGCCTGATCATTGATTCGTCCCTATGCAAGGGTCTCAATGAAAAGACTGAATGGAGTATCGCTGAATGGCTGGCAGAACAGGGAGTTGTTCCCTATGACGATATGAATACACTTTTTTCCCAGGTCACTCAGCCTCTTCAAGCCGAGGAAATGAAAATTGAGAACGCCGATATACAAAAAATGATTTTCATGGTTCTGTACAATATTGATAAATTCAGAGAGTTTGTTTTTAAAAGCACTTTTTTAGATCGATTCGAATTATCCGATGTACAAATAGAAAAAATTAAAAGAAGCGATCCGGAATTACTCAAATTTGGTTTTGACTGGATAAAATTCGGACTCTTTGGTCAACTCCTTTTTAAGGTAAAAGAGAAGTCTCCGGAATAAACATATTCCGTATTCCTTAATCCCGGTCTTCTATGAAATAGATGAGGTACACAATTGTTTAAACCGATTACTGGAAATAAATTCAGATTTCGATGTCACAAAGATATTCAGTGTTTTACTGAATGCTGTTCCGATCTCAACTTGGTACTTACACCCTATGACATCATCCGAATAAAAAATCGACTCGGCCTTCCATCAGACGATTTTTTAACAAAATATACTGACACAAGATTTGATAATAAGGCCAGATTTCCCAGGGTAATCCTCAAAATGAACAAAGATAAAAATAAAAAGTGTCCATTTGTATCTTCTGATGGCTGTACAATATATCAAGACCGGCCAGGCGCCTGCCGCATTTATCCAATAGGCAGAGCTGCCATGAAACCGGATGGCAAAACAGATACGTGTGAACACTTTTTCATTGTACAGGAAAAGCATTGCCTCGGTTTTCAGGAGGACAAAGAGTGGACAATTGAGGAGTGGATGAAAAATGAGGGCCTGGATAAATATAATACCATGAACGATAAATGGTTAGAAATTATTACCTCACCAAAAAACCTTGGCCGGGAAAAAGAAACAGCACAAAAAATCCAGATGTTCTTTATGGCATCTTACAATCTTGACAAATTCAGGAAATTTATATTTGAAAGCAATTTTTTGAAACTTTTTGAAATAGAACCAGCCTTAAAAGAAAAACTCTTTTCAGATGATGTTGAATTAATGAAGTTTGCATTTGATTGGTTAAAGTTCAGTCTGTATGGAGATAAAACGATCCGGATAAGGCCTGAAGCAATTCCATCCTAATCCGAACCCTAAGTAACGAGGACAAATTAACTTCCCCAACCATACATCAAGGCTTCAGGCCATCTTTGCTCGATCTAAAAGTACAAAAATCTTGAAATAGCTCACTATTCCCGTAACTTTTGTGCTTTTAGATCGAGCAAACCTGACCTAATTCTGTGCGCCTGCTTTGGGATGTTATTTCGTCTTCATCCCTAAACAATCCAATGAAACGATGCAAAAATATAGTTTAATACATATAAGTAACTGTTCACAGATTCAGGGTTCAACCGTGCAGGGTTAAGGACAAAAAGGCAATGAAGACCGAAGTCATCGTCATAAATGTTTATATCCAAAGTATCTGCCCGTTTGGCTCCAAATTTTGGATTAGATTTCCCAAAAATGACTATCTTCTCGTAAATACGTATTATAAATGCAGTCCGAGGACAAAAATCCAATCTTGAACCTCTGAACCCGTAAACAATTACGCTTTTTTATCCTTCCTATTTGATATTATCACAATATAATGTAAGACAATCAGCCTTGACATACAAGACACATCTCCATAAACTTTAGCATCAACAAAGCAATTTTTTAACATCTCAAAAGGAGATTCCTTATGCCTTCCAGTAAAGTATATTTTACAACCCTGAGGACTTCTGCTAAAGAAAATCTTCCCTCCAAACTGGTGAGACTTATGAATACCGCCGGACTGGAAGAAACTATCATGCCTCGCAGTCTCGTGGCAATCAAGCTGCATTTCGGCGAACAAGGAAATACAGCCTTTATTCGCCCCCTCTTTATCCGTCATATTGTTAACCGTGTTAAGGAGATCGGAGCATGGCCTTTTCTTACCGATACAAACACCCTTTATGCGGGCACCAGAGGAAACAGCGTCTCACACTTAAGGACAGCAATTGAAAATGGCTTTGCCTATTCAGTTGTGAATGCTCCTGTCATTATTGCCGATGGTATGAGAGGCGCCTCATTTACAAGCATTAAAATAGATAAGGAACTTATTAAAACAGCCTATCTCGGCAAAGAGATCGTTGAATCCGACACACTTATCGGTGTGGCCCATTTTAAGGGACATGAGTTATCAGGATTCGGGGGGGCCATAAAAAATATTGGTATGGGATGTGCGTCAAGAAAAGGAAAATTGAATCAGCACTCCGACCTGTCTCCAAAAGTAACCCTGAAGAAATGTGTCGGGTGTGGGGATTGCGTCCAGCATTGCGCGCAAAATGCGATCTCATTGATTGAAAAGAAAGCAATCATAAATAAAGATAAATGTGTAGGATGCGGCGAATGCATCTTGATTTGTCCAAATAGTGCAATTACAGTTCAATGGAGCAGAGATATCCCCACCTTTCAGAAGAAAATGGCGGAATATGCCTTTGCCGCATTAAAAGGAATACAGGGAAAGGTCTTTTTTCTGAACTTCCTGACAAATATTTCACCTGCCTGTGATTGTCTCACACATAATGATGCCCCTATTGTAAACGATATAGGCATCATGGCTTCCAAAGATCCTGTGGCTATTGACCAGGCATCCGTGGATATGGTCAATAGTCAAAAGGCCTCGGATGGGTCTTGTCTTACTGCCTCAAAAGAACCTGGTGAAGATAAATTCAGAAATATTTATCCAAAAATAGAATGGCAGATCCAATTGGAGCATGCGCAGAAGATAGGCCTGGGCAATCGTAAATATGAACTTATTACAATTTAGGGGTATCTGCTCAATAATTTGGGTAAACACCTTTAAATACCAACTTCCTGGATTCCTGCGTATGCGGGAATGACGAAATGATATAAGCGCCTGCCATTTCCGCAAAAACAGGAATCCATGAGTTATTATCCCTAAGAATCGAAAATTAAATAAACTAGGAGGCTGTCCGGGAATAGCAATTTTTTTCAAAATCAAGGCTTGCTCAAAAAATTACCGCAGACATATAGTTGATATTTCGAGGATAATTTTTTGAGCATAACGCAGAGTTTGGGAAAAAGGGC
>JAGGXA010000145.1 GCA_021163285.1 Deltaproteobacteria bacterium
CTAGGAGGCTGTCCGAGAATAGCAATTTTTTTCAAAATCAAGGCTTGCTCAAAAAATTACCGCAGACATATAGTTGATATTTCGAGGATAATTTTTTGAGCATAACGCAGAGTTTGGGAAAAAGGGCATTCTCAGACAGCCTCCTAGGAGGCTTATAGCCTCTTAAATCAGCGGCAGGATGCCGCTGCCACTTTTCTGCCAGGTGTAAAGTAAAAATGAAGGATGCCGATTTTCGATTATATAATTTATAAGGAGAAATCCATGGAAATAAAAATCATAAAAGCAGGGCCGGATCAATTAAAAGCCAAACCCCGGGATATGTCACAACTTGGATTCGGTGATATTTTTGCAGACCACATGTTTACACTAAATTATGAGGCAGGAAAAGGCTGGTTCAATCCCACCATAAAACCTTACGGAGATATATGCCTCAACCCGGCTGCCATGGGCATCCATTATGGGCAGGAGATATTTGAAGGCCTTAAGGCACACCAGGGAAAAGATGGAGGTATTTATCTGTTCAGGCCAAAGGACAATTTTAAAAGATTCAATCGTTCAGCCGGAAGAATGTGTATGCCTGAAGTAGATGCAGACTTTGTATTGAAATGCATGAAGCAGCTTATTCTGCTGGACAGAGAATGGATCCCCAAAAACCAGGGCGCCTCTCTTTACATCAGGCCCACCATGATTGCCACTGAGCCCCACCTTGGAGTCCGGCCTTCCAATGCTTATCTTTTTTTCATTATTATCGGTCCGGTAGGAGCCTATTACAAGGAGGGTCTGAATCCCGTTAAAATCTATGTTGAAGATTTTTTCGTTCGTACTTCAAAAGGTGGAACAGGTGAAGCCAAGACAGCCGGGAATTACGGAGCCAGCCTGTTGGCCGCTGAAAAGGCTAAAGAAAAAGGGTTTACCCAGGTATTATGGCTGGATGCTGAAGAAAAAAAATATATAGAGGAAGTGGGTACCATGAACATGTTTTTTGTTATTGACAATGAAGTAGTTACTCCTCCGCTTAAAGGGAGTGTGCTTTCCGGCATTACAAGGGATTCAGTAATTCAGACCGTGAAGGACTGGGGAATAAAGGTCTCGGAACGTTCTCTTGCTATAAATGATATTATTGAGGCAGCCAAAAACGGCAGGTTGACCGAGGCATTCGGCACAGGCACCGCAGCCGTGATATCACCAGTTGGAGAGATTACATACAAAAATGAAGACCATATAATTGCCGGAGGTACAATGGGGAAGCTTTCCCATAAGCTTTACGATGAAATTATAGCTATTCAATATGGGGAAAAAACAGATTCTCACGGGTGGGTTGAACGGATTGCCTGATGGGAGCGAATATGTCCCATCAGAAACATACAGCGATAACAGAATATAAAGTTGACGCAAAGTTATCCGGCGTACTTTTTGCATAAAACAACCAAATAACATACTCATTTAATTTTTCTGTTCGTAAACGGCAAACTACTCGAAAGTGTAGGGCGCAAAAGTATCGGCCTAAATCCAATCGGACATGGCAGCGGTCTTGCCGAACGGGATACTATCCTGACACTTTTTATCCTTTGAATCAGGCAGTTCCGTTAGGCCTGACAAGAAAGATAGGAGGTGCGGGATGAAAAAATCATTATACCTGGGTTTGATTATTTGTTCGGCTCTTGTTTATTCCGGATTAGCCGGAAGCGCAAAGGGCGCACAACGCACAAGATTGAGCGTAGGTTTATTTGATAAACTGCACACATTCTCCCAGGCACAATTACAGTTCACAGCCGATAATTTTGATGAAGTTATTGTAGGCCAATGGGAGGCTGATATTGAGAAAGCATCTGCACTGAAATCCTGTAATCCTGAAATATCCATCATCGGGTACCTCAATTCGAAACACCTGTTTCCAGGTTCCGCAAGATATGAGGAGTGTGCAGATAATGAGGAAATTTTCGCCCATGATGTCAGAGGTAACAGGATAAAAAGCCTTGATTTCGATCAGTACCTGACAGATATCCACAATCCGGACTGGACAGTAAAAACCATACAATGGGCAAACAGGCTTCCGCCCGCCTTTGACGGGGTATTCTTGGATGTTGCGCAACCCATTCTCGTTGAATTCAATTACAGGTATCTGCCAAAAGGCTATAATCCTTCTGAACATGCTATTGCCATGAAAGAGCTCTTATACAACGTGAAGCATAATACTCAGGGTATGGTAGTCTTTAATGGACTCGAAGATGGCCTCGAATACGATGGTTACACAGATAACGTGGATGGGGGGCTGATTGAGGGCTTTATTTTCTCACGGTTGCGCCAGGATGCTGACTTCGAAAGAGTGAATAACCATGTCAATGTGTTAATCGAAAGCGGTAAGCGAGGCATAATTGGAGCAGTATCCGTCAAGGGCTGCAAGGAAAACATCAACAGCCGCATGTTTGCCCTTGCATGCTATTTTCTTGGAGAGAATGAACTTTCAATATATAACTTCGTCGATATTAATAATGAATTTTCGAACCCTCTCCAATACTACCCTGAATACAAGATAGGGCTTGGGAGTCCTGTGAATTACCCCAACAAAATGGAAGATTTGCTCGATCCTGATACAAACCTCCTTATTCGTCACTGTCCAATAAATCATTGTGTAATGGCCGAACGACCTGAATAATAAGGCTCTTCGCATTTTTATTCAATCTATAATTTCCGAGGTCTGAAATTATAAAAAAAATGAGATTGATATGTTAGCCGCGAATCAAGAACTTATAAAAGTTGTGTAAGCGGATACCATAATTTGAATTTTGAACGCTTTAGTTAAAGCAATAAATATGCCAGGATATACTTTATTGCAGGTATCAGGATACAGATTACCAATATGGTTTTGATTATCCTTGCAGGGATAAATTTCTGCATTCTTGCCCCGCAGTACATACCGGCAAACCCGCCTAATCCAAAGAGAAAGCCGAGCGCCCAGTCCGGCGCTATGGCCATGCCGGGGTACAAAGGCGCCATCATCTGATAAAAGGTTACACCTGCAATCGAGGTTACAAAAGTCCCCATCAGGGTTGCCCCTGCCACGGTATAAACGGGAAGCCCGAAAAAAGTTACAAAAAATGGAGCTATTATGGCTCCTCCACCGATTCCGTAAACACCTCCTATTATGCCCACAATAAAGCATAATGCCATAATGCCGGCAGTATTTACCTCAAAGGTCTGACCATAAAATTCATATACAATACGTTTTAAACCGAATTTTTTGACAACAGTGCCCTGCATCTTGTTTCTGCCAGGTTCTGTGCCTTCCGGCTGTGTCTTGCGGTATTCCCTCGTCTGTTTTTGAAACTGTTCTTCTGCCGAGAGTTGGTTTTCTCCTTTTCTTTTTTTGATGAGTATGTCCTTAATCAGCCTGCCGCCGATATAAAGAAGGACAAGACCAACGAATAACTTAAAGTTTTTGGGGTCGGGGAGATACTTGATGCGGAGGATTGCGCCGATGAAGACCCCGGGCAGTGTTCCTATGATAACCACCGTGGTAAGAGGCCATACCATGCGGTCTTCCCTGATGTAGCGATATACCCCGCTTGGAATTGCAACAATATTAAAGAGCTGGTTGGTGGCGCTTACTGCCGGAGCGCTGAAACCGAGCACGCTGACCTGGAACGGCAGGATTAGAAAGGCCCCTGATATGCCGCCCATGGAAGTAAAAAATGAGATTATAAAGGCAACGGCAGAAGGTATTAAAGGATTTACTTCAATATTTGCAACAGGGAAAAACATGGGTAATTGGCCTCACACCGGGATAAGGAAAATAAAGTGGCGGATAATGCTTTTTATGAACGGTTACCGGTATCGATAAAACCGCTGACTATAAAACCTTTGACCATGATTTTTCACCGGCTCACCGGGATTTGTTATCTTAGGAACGAGGATAAACTCGTCCCTCATCATATTGCCGGTGAAAAATCCCGGCTAAATCTTGTGTGTCAGAATCTCTGCCCACAGCCGCGAGATTGCCTGCGCCCTGCCTCGCCTGATAAAGGAGCGGATTTCAAGGTCGATCTTCTGTTTTTTTCTATGATTGTCAAGGTATTCGAGAATCAAAAAATAGCCGACGGAGCTGTAATATTTTTGCTCCTCTGCTTTGGCGCTTATTATATCTTTTTCAGGTATTCTGATATCGATGTTAAACAGGGGAGACTTTCCTTCAGCCTGAAAAGAGAATGCCCCGTTATCAAGCCTTATGATGCCCTTTTGAAGATGACTCGGCGTATCTATTGATCCGCCGTGATATATAACGCCGGATTTTAGTTTTTTCATTCTGATTCCATGAAGGTTCGAGCAAAAACGTGCTTGGGGTTCATGCAAGAATAACTTTACAGAATTGGCGCTCAGATTCAGATTAGGTTCGGTAGACTTTAAAGAGCAAAAGGTGCAGTAACAGTGAGCTGTTTCAAGGTGTTTGCTCTTTGAAATCTGCCGAAAATGACCTGAAGACGAGATGCCGAAATGTTAAGTTATTTTTGCGCGAACCCTTGCCATTTGCGCACCATATTATAAAATTGCATGTTCATTCCAAGGTAAAACATCGGATGTACCCTTGGGTAACGGATGATCCTGTGATACATGGATTTTAATGAAAAGATATTTTTCCAGACTGTTCTGAGACCTTTTTCCATCTCTTCAACTGTCATCCCGATTGGTTCATATACGCAATTCAAGGTGTCATATTTTTCCCACTCTTTTGAAATAAGACGGCCTGAACGATCCAGTTCATCGAACAGGCTTGTGCCTGGATAAGGGGTGCGGATAAATACGAGCGCCCAGTCCAGCCTGTTTTCAAGGACAAATTCATAGATCCTGTCAAAGATGGATTTATCCTCCCCGTCAAAACCTGCCACAAATGTGCCCATTATTCCTATGCCATGCGCATGAATTCGCTCAATCGCATTTGCGTAATCAAAACTGCCGGCAAAGGACTTGTGCATGGTCCTGAGATTTTCAGGAGATAGTGATTCGAAACCGATATTAACCGCAATACAGCCACTGCGTTTCATATGTTCCAAAAAATCCCCATCTCGTGCGATATCAACTGTTGCATGCGCCCACCAGAGGAGGTCTATCTCTTCAAGCGCATCCATCAGTTTCCGGGTGTAATCATGGTCTGCCGCGAAATTGCTGTCAATAAAATACACGAGCCTTCGTTCAATAAAGTATGGAAGATCGAATCCCATACGTGCAAGCAATCTGTTAAACCTGTGCCTTAATCCTGATTTAAAAATGGAACGGAGCTCTGATATTACTTCTTCAGCCGGTCTTTTGCGGTATCTGTGTCCAAAAAACCTGGAGACTCCGCAAAAATCACACTTGTGCGGACATCCACGTGTGGTTTCAACCATGGTCAATGGGATATAGAAGCGACTATTCAAAAGGTCGCGTTTCGGCCAGGGCAGTCCCGCAAGGTCATATCCCGTACCGCTCCGGTAGATCTGCTTCAGCCGTTTATTTTCGAGATCGTTTAAGACCTCGGACCAGACAAATTCCCCTTCTCCCATTATTACGCTGTCCACATACATCAGGGCCTCTTCAGGCAGGGTTGATACATGAACCCCCCCCATTACCGTTGTAACGCCCCGTTTTTTAAATTCCTGAGCCACTTCATATGCCCGGGGGGCTATGGGAGTCTGGGCAGAGAGCGCTACCAGCCATACATCAGCATCAAAATCGATCCGTTGATATTGCTCATCTATTATTTCTACCTCATATTCCGGCGGAGTTACGGCAGCAAGGTAGGGGAGGTTTAAAAAGGCCATCTTAAAGATAAAGTCCTCATTGGGGTCTCTTCGGCGGGCGGGAGAGATAAGGAGTATTTTTTTCTTTTTATTATGCATTTGATTATTTAACATAGACCTTGAATTTGATTAAAAAAATGGGCATCTTTTATTGTTAAAGGGCAGCCACAAGGGCTTGCTCCTGCAAAACCTTGAATCCTGGACCTCTTAACCACTAAAACCGGCACGGTTTTTTACCGCATACGATGATAAGGAACCATGACAAATTAACTGACCTGAATCTGTGCGCCTGCCTGGGGATGTTATTTCGTCCTCGTCCCTAAATGCCCCTTCAATACCGCCCCTGCGCATAGCCTCCCGGATGTAATCGCGCCTGCAATCCCTCCGCCGGGCATTGTCCAGTGTCCTGCAAGGTAAAGACCGGGAACGGGAGTCTTTATGTTCAGGCGCTTAATGTCTGATTGCCCGGGAGTCAGGGCCCATCCATAGGCTGATCCGAACGGGTTCCCGCTTATGGTTGCAAGCTGTTCCGGGCCAAGCTCAAACAAAAACCTGAGTTTCCTTTTTAACTGCGGAAAACGGTCTTCTGCCTCTCTTTCAAGGAATGTCCGGCATTCCCTCCTGCCTTTAACCCCGAGGGTACAACCGTAAGGGCAGGGCAGGCTAAGGCAAAAGCTGTGATAACCTGAGGGGGCCGCCGAAGGATCAACCATGGATGGTATCAGGATATAGTAGGCAGGGGGAGACCATGCGGATACAAGCCTTCTCCTTTTCATGATTCGGACCTCAATGTTCGGCCATAGACCCTCTGCAGCCTCTGAACGGAGACTGTAATATGCGATATAGTATGAACCTGTGGTTTCCATTTTAGAGAGTTTTTCCCTGTATCGAACTGAAAGCAGGTCCGGTCTGTCAAGAAGATCTTCAAACACGGGACGCGCCGCAGATGCCGCGACAACATATCCGCCCGAATAAAAAAGTCCATCCTTTGTCTTGACCCCCCGGACTTTTCCATCTTTTGTGACAATGGATGTGATTTGTGAGCCTGGTTTAATCCTGCCGCCCTGTTCGAGTACGGCATTTGCCAGAACCTTTGTAAGACGTTCTACTCCTCCTTCAATCAGCCATGCCCCATTTTTATAGCTCATTTCAGTGCAGGCAAAACCTGTCAGAGACAGCCTCCGTGGTGGCAGCATACAGTAACCTGAACGGGCGGCAAGGTGTGATTTGAGAATGTCGGGCAGGGCCGGCTGCTCATCAAGGAATTGTTCTAATGTAACGCCGCTGTATCGGGCAAGAAGGGGGTATGATCGTGAAAATCCAAACGCACTATTTTCATCGGATGCGATTCTCTCAAGTTCTGCAAGGATGCCTGACCATACATTATAACACTTCTGAATTTCTTTTGCATATCCGGGGAACCTGGCGCACAGGTCATTAATTATGGCATTCCAGGAACCGGCCTGCGCCCAGGGTGAGTCGGAACCATCTAAAAAATAGACCCTGGCAGGTTCAAAAGGGAGAAAATTGACCTTGTTTTCCTGGCCTGTCTCTTTAAGTGTTCGGGTGATTATCCCATTCCGGCCACATCCTCCTATGGCCTGGATGGCAATATCGAAACGGTGCCCTTTTATTGTGTAACTTACTGCATACCCCCCAAGCCGACGGTTTTTCTCAAGCAGAAGCACACTTAATCCCGCCTTTGCAAGCAGGGCTGCGCAACTGAGACCTGCAAGTCCTCCTCCAATGACTATAGCATCAAATTTTTCGGACGTTTTACTCATGAGTTGCCCTGGCTGCCTTACCGTTTGCAAGTTCAATAAGTGAGGCGGCATTAATGCCGCCCCGTGCGGATGTGAGGACCAGGACATGGGAAGAGGCGGGAGATGAGTCCTGACATAGCAGCGCGGAAGCAAGTCCAAGTCCACCTGATATTCCGGAGTCTCCAAAACTGTCTCTAAGAGATAAGCTTCTTAAATTACCGGGCCGGATATTCTTTATGCTCTTTAAGATATCGGCCTTTTCATCATTTGTATGTGCACCGGTTACACAGATAAGGTCTCCTTTTCCGTCACAGGCCTTGTCAATACAGTTGGCGGCAGCTTGAATAATCGGGTCTTTGCTTTTCGAGTAATCCTGCGGGCCGCAGGATGAGTCCTGGACGGTATTTATTGCCTGCAATTTGCCATAGATGTGTGCGCCCCGCTCAACGGCTTTATCGCCTGATTCAAGCATCATACTCACTGCCCCTTCTCCCGGTATAATGCCGTTATGTCCCTCTGATTTCAGCAGACCCAGGTTGTGGAGTATGGCCATGACAGATTCACTGATCTCTTCCGTGGCGCTTACCACCACATGATCAGCTTTGCCCCTTTGTATCAGCTTTGCCGCCCAGTCAAGGGAAATCTCCCAGGATGTCTCGTCAGATACAAAAACCCAGATAGGTCCGGTCAGACCGAATTCCTGGGCAACGAGTGCAGGAGGGGCATTTGTTACCGACATATTGAATTCCTGCGGGGAACAGAATCTTGGGCCATCCGACAATATCCGGGAATAAAAACGGTGGACATTCCCTGAACATCCAAATGCGGAGCCGTATGTCATAGCAAATCTATTATTTGAAATGGTTATGCCGGAATCTTCAACTGCTTCCTTAAATGCGGCATAGAGAAAATACGCCTGTCGATTCAGACGTCTTCTGATCGAGGCAGGTATCATTTTGCGGACATTTGATATATCCACAGGTCCCCCCCGGAAGGTTGTCCAGGCATCCCCTGTTTCAGAAAGCGGGACAAGCCCGCTTTTCCCTTCGCTTATTGCCTTGATCAGGGCATCCTTTCCGATTCCAACAGGTGTGACAACACCGATTCCGGTAATAACAGGCCTTTTAAGTCCATCATGGGCTGAACTGTTTACAACATGAGCTGATTCTCTGTTTTTGCAAAAGGCCAGGCTTATATTGCTCCCTCCAAATGCAAAAGAATTTGATAATGCACACCGGATATTCTGCCTGCGGGCGTTATCAGGGATATAATCAAGATCACATTCGGGGTCAGGGATTAAGAGATTTTTAGTGGGCGGGACCAAACCCTCTTTTATGCTCATGACAGTGGCTATTGCTTCTAACACACTCGATGCCCCCAACTGGTGCCCTATCATTGATTTTATAGATGATATGGACACTTTGGAGGCCTGGGAGCCAAGGCCGGTTTTGAGACCGCGGGTCTCTGCCCTGTCGTTTAATGGCGTTCCGGTTCCATGGGCGTTTATATAATCTATTGAGCCGGCTTTAAGGTTTGAGTCATCAAGGGCCTGCCGGATGGTCCCGGCAATGGCACAGCCATCGGGTTTGGGCGCGGTAAAGTGGTGAATATCGGTGGTTAATCCATAACCGCTGAGGCAGCCAAGGGAGCAGATGTTGCGTTTCTTGACGGAAGAGGCGGTTTCAATGACCATTGCGCCGGCGCCCTCTCCCAGGATGATCCCCTTTCGGTTTAGGTCAAAAGGCCGGCATAAATCCGGGGCAACAGATCTCAGGCTGTTAAATCCTGCAAGTATTACCTCTGAGAGGGTCTCTGTTCCTACTACAAGCACATAATCAAGCCCATTTCCCAAAAGAAGCTCTCTTGCCGCAGCGAGGGCCAGGCCGCTTGATGAGCAGACAGTCGCTATGGTCATTCTCGGCCCTTCAATAATAAACTCCCTGGCAATGTTTGTCGCAATGGATGAAAGGCAAAATGATGAAAGCCGGGGGCAGGGGGAATCGGGGACTTTGCCGAGAGCTCGCTTCCTGAAGAAATTCTCAAGCTCAAGGATGGCCCCGGCTGCTGTTCCAACTATGATCCCGATCCGTTTTGGAGATAGGACGACGCCTTTTGACCGATCCAGGAGATGTGCATGCTCAAGCGCCTCAAGTGAGGCGGCAAGAGCAAAAAAATCCGCTCTTGAAAGGACTTTTTTGTCAAGACGTTTCAGTTTTATTGCCGGCGGTTCCTGTATCTCTGCCGCGACATGTGTTCTATGAGCAACGGCAGGAAAGAGTCGAATCGGCCCAAATGCAACCTTTCCCGCGATAAGGGAGCGCCAGTACTCATCCGCATTGTCTCCTAAGGGGGTTACGGCGCCAAGGCCTGTAACCTCGACGGTTTTTGTTCTTGTCTCTCCATTCATGGCTGGCTCAATCTGTTAATTATTACACCTTCCGGCAGGGCAAATCGGAGTACTGAAGGGGGTAATTCATGATTTATTTTTATATTGGAAAGGATGATAGTTGTCCTGTCGCCAAAGGCATCTTCAATATAAATCCGTCTTGCAAATAGAGTCTTTTTGTCCAGGAATACGGTAAGTTGTTTTCCGGCGTTTTTGCCGCTTTCTCTTCCTTCTTTGTCCTCAAGATAGTATCCCCTGTCATCCGTCAGGATTTCCCCCTTAAACTTGTCAGGGTCCCACCTGAACAGATCAGGTCTGCTCCCCAATCCTTTAAGCCCGGTTATGTCCATAAGGTCGGCGGTTTGTTCTCCCTCCACGTAAAAGATGGCTTCTTTTCCCTTTATATGAATAAAATAATGCACAGGCCTTATATATTCCATAAAAAACAGACCGTTTTGATGATAAAATAAGCGGCCGTTAAAAAGGAAGGGCTTTTTAAGGGAAGGAACGCTCCTTTCCTCTTTAAACTCGGCCTCAAATGTTATGATATTTTTCCGTACCTCTTTCGACCGATCAAAAAATAGTTTTTTTTCATCAGGAGTGAGGGGTTTTCTATCAGTCTCGGCCGCCATTAATAACCTTTGCCCGCCCATGATACCGGATATGAAAAAGATAAAGCAGAGGGCAAAAAGAAAAACTGTTTTTCCTAAGGATGCAGAACCGTTGTCTTTATTTGGCATTCTCATTTTTTAATCGTTCGTAATCCATAATTCCGTCTTTGTGGTATCTACTCTGAAACGGTTGAGATTATTTTTAACTAATATCGATTCGATCTCATCAGGCAGCCATGCAGAGGGAACGGAATCGTGGAAACCGCGTCTGCCGGAGCTGCATAAAAAAAATAGCTGCCATATTGTATCAAGAAGCATGAACAGAGCTTTGGGCATATCCCGACGGAAGTCTATGATTAATAGCCTGCCGTCAGGTTTTAACACCCGATCCGCTTCCATGAGCAGTTTTTCAGGATGTTCCATATGATGGAGCGCGAAAAATGATATAATAATATTTAGGCTTCCTGATTTAAACGGCAGGCGCTGGCCGTCTCCGACAAGCAGGTCAAGGGGCCTATGCAATTTCCTGTTATGGTGTGAGGCCGTCTTTATCATCTTGAGAGATATATCAAGCCCGATAAGAGATGCATACGGATAAGACCTCTTAAGGTGTATGGGAATGATACCGGGACCTGTTCCGACATCAAGGACCTTCATGCCCTGTCTTATGGCAGGGCCTAATGTTTTTCGCACTCTCAGGGCGGCGGCCATTCCTGTCCACTTTGCAACCCTTGAAAACAGTTTTATGGTATTATCATCTATTTCCGCGCCCTCAGGGCGTCGCAACTCAAAACCCATTAAACCACCTTGCAGGATAATATAATATTAAAACGGATAAAATTGAGCCGATCAGGGAGCCGGACATGATTAGAAGCGTTCCTGTAACACGCCCAAAGTTGAGCATGACTGCGAGTATACAGGCCGACAATACACCAAAACCTCTAACAGGAATGGTTGATACTGTAATTATGGCAAGGGGACGATAACGCACCAGTCGATTCCAAAAGTTTTTTTTCTGAATCTTTTGTTCTATCTTATTACTTTTTTTATGAAGCCATGCCTGGAATTTTTTCGGTAGTGCAATGTGCCTGACGGATGCCTCTATTATCATGCCATATACAGGCAACTGTATTAAATCTATAAGTAAGGCAATAATCAGTGTTTCAAGAGGGCTTATGCCTGACAGCAGGCAGGTTGCAATGGAACCGGACCGGCCGGCAGCGAGGTATGCTGCGAAAATCAGAGATGAGAGCTTTAGCAGAGACATAACCCCCTCTTTTGCATAAAACGCTGTACTTCAGGATTCCATAAAGAACGGGCCAGGCTTGTCTGTTGCCTGTGCAGGGAAAAGTTCGCCAACAAAAAATAGGGGATATTTCCAATGCCCTTTTTCAATCTTGACATGATTGAGGTTGGAGATGAAAGGTATTTGAGCGCCCATGCATAACCCTGCTGCAGCTCTTCAGGAGACATGTTTGCCGGCCTGAATACGGTATGGCTCATGTCGTAGCGGGACCAGTCTTTATGAATGAACCTGTTTTCACGCTCCATAGAGTCAAATAAAGGAGTGCCGGGGAATGGGGTGAGAATATTTATATTAGGCAATTCGATCCCGCTATCCTGTATCAATGAAACGGTGTTTTGAAACACATCTGCCCTGTCTTCGTCAAATCCGAATATAAAGGAACCATGAATGCCTATTTTGTAGGCATGGATACGATCCGCTGCATCCCGGATAGATTCCGGACTCTGGTATGAACGGTTTTTTGATAAATGACCCTGGTTGTTTAAGGATTCAAAACCGATAAACAGCGAAGCACACCTGCTCTTTTGCATTGCCTGTAAAAACTCCCTGTCCTCGCAGACCCACAGATTTGAAAAACCCATCCACCTGAAACCGTAAAACCGGAAGATGTCCATGATGGCCATAGCCCTGTCCTTCATTACGGTAAAGTTATCATCAACAACAAAGAGGTTTCTTGATCTGAAGCGGCTAAGGGCATTTAATTCCTTTTCGATTGTGGAAACGGATTTAAGGCGCAGCTTCCGGCCGGATACGGCCGGCACAGAGCAGAAATTGCAATTATTAGGGCAGCCCCTGCTCGTCTGGATAGGAGATAAAAAGGCCCTGTGCCGCCAGTTAAGGAGGCCTAAATCAGGACAAGGGATGGAATCCAGCTCGGGCCTGCACGGGCGCCTGTAGGCAGGGGCAAGCATCCCGTTCTCATAGTCGGAAATGATAGTATCAATAATATCCTCCGCCTCTCCGATAACAACTGAAGTCGCATGCCGTGATGCCTCCTCGGGAAGAACCGTTGCATGTATGCCTCCCATAATGACCGGTATTTCGCGTTTCCTGAATATATCAGCAAGAAAATAGGCCCTGTACACAGTGGATGTAAGCGCTGTAATAAAGACAATGTCCGTTTTTTCTTTTCCGCTTATATGGGAAATTCTCTCATCCACTATCCTGACATTAAAATGAGCTGAGAGAGATGCGGCAACCTGGGTTAAACCAAGAAAAGGGAAAGGAAAAAAGGCATCGTTTGATGTTCTGCTCCCCTTTGGTCTGGGAAAGATGAGCAGGGCATGTTTTTTTTTATTCCCGGATGTGATTAAATTCATAAGGCAGTTGCCTGAAAAGGTTACCGAGATTCAATGAAGGGCGGAACATTAGGGACGAGGACGAAATAATTTCCCCGGGTAAGTGCACAGATTTAGGTCGGGTTTGTTCGATCTAAAAGTACACAACTGTTACCGCAACACAGAAGATGGACAAAAGGGCAAACAGGATGCATAGATTATTTTCTGTAAGTTTCCTCAGCTCTTTTCAAAAGAAATGCCGTGCCCGTACTGAAGAAATTTGATATGTTTTTTGAGCCTTTTGGTGTTCTGTCTTCCCAAATGAGTAAATCTCCGTCTGCAGAATTCCTTGACATAAAACCGGAAGATAAGATTCGTATCCCAAAAGGGGCGATAATACGTTTTATGCATTTCATCCGTAGGATATATCACTGTTATTGGAGCAAAACCGATGCGTAATCTGGCAAAAGCTATCCTGATAATTACTTCTGTCTCAGTATCAAAACGTTCCAGGGCAAGCGCTTGCAAGATTGATTTGCATGTTGTCAGCCGATAGATACGATAACCGCACTGGGAGTCATAGATGGGCTGGTGACAAAAACGACTCGCTATCCAACTGCTGAACCGGTTGCCGAAACGACGTATTTTCGGCATTTCTTTAATGTTTGGGAATCGAGTCCCGATCAGCAGGTCTAAGTGATCCCTGTTAAAGATATTTAAGAGTCCGGGAAGATCCTCGTATGAGTGTTGCAAATCACTATCGAGGGTAACTGCCGCTTCAAAGCCTCGTTTAATTGCCCAGTTGAAACCGGTGCGCAAGGCGGCGCCCTTGCCGCGATTAACAGGGTGTTGGAGCAGAACTACACCATGGCGGGCAAAATATCGGGCAATTAAGGCTGTTTCATCTTCAGACCCGTCATCGACTATTACCACGCAGGGATAAAGAGAAATCAGAGCTTCAAGCAGAGAAGAAAGAGTTGCAGCGGCATTATAAGATGGTACAATTATACATATTTTCATGTCTTTTTTTCTAATATAAAATCTGCTAATACATCAATAGAAGCAAAGGCATTTTTCCCTACCTCTTCATCTTCTATTACAACACCATAAGTCCTTTCGAGAGCTACTACAATCTCCAGGGCATCTACTGAATCAAGACCTAAGCCTTCTCCAAAAAGAGGGGCGTTATCCTGGATATCATCCGGCCCTATATCTTCTAAATGAAGAGTGTCGATAAGAAGAGATTTAAGTTCAGATTTAAGTGATTTTTTATTCAACAGCCGTGTACCTCGCTTTCTATTGGCCAATCCGGGCTTTCAGAACAGAACTTACACGAAAAGCGACCTGATCGAAAATATAATTTATCGCTGCAACTGAATCGCCGCCAAATGCGCCGTAAGATGAAGTATCCCTGGCATATATGCTGAGGCATGGCTTTGTTTTATTCGGTTCATACACCTCGCAGACAACTGCACAGGCGACCTTACCCGCGCCAAATCCTATCAGGTAGCGCGCTGCCCTGTTGCCAGGATTGCATTCAACAAGTTCCCCTCTGATTTGCAGGGCATTGTTAGAAGAACTCCGTTTTATTGTCATTGAACTCTCAAATGTGCGATTGAAGTTCATGGTAAATGGGGAATATGAAAAACGGTTTTGTTCCGGCAATAATCGTTCTCCAAACCTGGATATATTTACAGAATGGTATTGTTTAAGGTTAACGGACGGGTCTTGCCAAAGGAGTAGATTATGCCCGCCTTTCTCCATTGCTTTTATATAATCCTTTACATTGAATGCATGATCGGGGTAATCCTTAAAGCTCTTGAATGCCGCATGGTTCTTTGTTGAAGTAGTTGAAGTTGTTGACTGCCTGGATGCGCACGCGAATAAAAACACAAAAGCCAGGATTAAAGGTAGAAGGTATTGCAGATGTCTTTTTGCCATTTCATTATGTTCCTTTCTGTTTTTGGGTTATGACAAAAGTTATATAAAATATTATGAAATTTAATGAATCTTTATTTCTATTGATAAATTACGATTATGTCAAGAAATAACTCCCTCGTTTATGTCTTCCCTGCCAATTCTGTAAAGTTATTTTTGCGCAAACCCCAGAAC
>JAGGXA010000116.1 GCA_021163285.1 Deltaproteobacteria bacterium
CGCTCTCTCCGCCTTCGGTCAACGCTTGCAGATTTTAGCTTTTATGCTAAAAATGGACACCCTTTCTTTCAGGCGCTGCTCAGACACCTCGGTAATTATAATGTTTTACCATAAAAAAGTTCAATCTTATTGGAGGAGTTAATGCGACAGATTTCAACCCGGACGATTATTGACAGGATCAAGGATTCTGCAATGCGACTCAATTTTGAATTAAAAGAAGATGTTTTAAGTTCCCTTAAAGATGCGCTTGATAATGAGGAATCACAGGTTGGGAAAGAGATCTTGAATCAGCTTATAGAAAATGCCGGGATAGCGAGGCATGACATGATTCCCATTTGCCAGGATACAGGTTTGGCTATAATTATTGCCGAGATGGGGCAGGAAGTATGCATAGTCGGCGGTGACTTAAGGTCAGCCTTTGAAGAGGGCATCAGACAAGGGTATAAGGAAGGATATTTGAGAAACTCCGTTTGTCATCCCTTTACCAGGGAAAATACAGGAGATAACACACCTATAATAGTTCATTTTGACATGGTACCTGGAGACAGGTTAAAACTCTGGTTTGCGGCAAAAGGCGGCGGAAGTGAAAATATGAGCCGGCTCTTTATGCTCCCGCCCTCTGCCGGATGGGTCGGAGTTAAAGAAAAGATTGTTCAGACTGTAGAAGAAGCAGGCCCGAATCCATGCCCTCCCACGATAATTGGGGTAGGGATCGGCGGCAGTTTTGAACAGTCCGCACTATTAGCCCAAAAGGCCTTGTTCAGGCCTTTGGGGACGTTGAATCCCGATTCTGAACTGGTTAAAATGGAAGATGAAGTTCTCGAAGAGATCAACAAGACAGGTATTGGTCCTCAAGGACTTGGTGGAAGAATAACGTCTCTTGCCGTTCATATCCTCATGATGCCATGCCACATTTCAAGCCTTCCGCTGGCAATTGATATCCAATGCCACGCGAGTCGTTACACGGAGATAATTTTTTAGTCCATCAGGGCAATTTAGCCGGCTATTGGTTTATGGCAGCCTGGTTCTTTCAAGGGGAGTAAGCTAAGAGCAGGTATTAAATCCCTGCATCTTTTGGTTTGTCTGAATTCCCATAGGAGTAGATTATGGATAAAGTGTATCATCTTGAGGCCCCGTTATCAATTGAAGACATAGAATGTCTAAAAATAGGGGACATGGTTGATGTTAGCGGGTATATTTACACAGCGAGGGATGCCGCGCATCAAAGATTTTTAAAATTGATTAAAGAAGGGAAAGAACTTCCTATTCCGATAGAGGGACAAATAATATATTATGTAGGTCCCACTCCTGCGCCACCGGGTAAAGTTATCGGCGCAGCAGGGGCAACCACGAGTTATCGTATGGACCCATATTCACCTGCGTTACTTGAAATGGGGCTTAAAGGTATGATAGGTAAAGGAAGGCGCTCCAATGAAGTAAAAGAGGCCATGGTCAAATACAAGGCAATTTACATGGCTTCCGTCGGCGGCGCGGCAGCCCTTATGTCAAGATCAATTAAGGAGGCATCCGTGGTGGCTTACGAAGAGATGGGGCCGGAAGCAGTTATGAAACTAAAGGTGGAAAAGATGCCCGCAATTGTGGTAAATGATATATTTGGAAATGATCTATATAATGAGGGTAAGAAGAAATACAGGATTAATTAACTGCTAACCCTTCCTAAGGGGAGGGGGGCAGACCTGTCCCAGGATGGATGTTGATTATATATGGAGAATGCTATGAAAAAAGAGAAAACAAAACATGGTTGGTTGTGGCTTTTTCTTCTAATAGTGATTCTGCTTTTAGCCGGCCTGATCGCTTATTTAATATTCCTTGAAAAGGAAGAGAAGTCAGGAAATGACTTAGCGTTTAAAAAAGCTTCTCCAGTTGAAACAAAACCGACTTCCGAGAAAGTACCGCAAGTTGCCGAAGAAGAAATGGCAGCGACGGAAGAAGAGGAAAAGACAGCCTTGTCCCCCCTGTCTGAGGAAGAGTATTGTATTCAAATCGAAAACGATGTGACCGGTTTTTTCAGATATCTTGATCAAAAGGAGTATATTAAACGATTTCATTTAAAAACAGGCACTTACAGCTATTTCAAGAAAATGCTCAAACGGTTGGCATTAAGGCCTCCTGTTCCAGCAGGGGAGGGGAATGATCCCGAAATAATGGTCAGGAACCTTTATCTTTTTTTCCGTATTCTTAAACCGAAAGGTCTTAACCTCGTAAGGTCTGTGCTTAATAATGAGCAGGATACCATGGAAACAACCATGGAACTGTTTTACAATTGGCTTGTGCTTCCGGATAGCTGTCCGGATACGGAAAAACTCAGGCCTTCAAGTAATATCATATATAAGTATGCCGGCTATTTTTTAAACACAACGGGGGGAAGGGCATATTTATTCAGGCGGAAAACCTCTTTCAGGCTTCTTGCCACTTATTATTCCCTTTTAATTGTTCATGAGGCTGATAAAACCGGAAAAAATAATTATGGGATCGATATATTCCCTCTTATTGCGCCACTTATAAAGGAGTTCAGCCATTATCCCGATTTTCATTTTCAAAGCGAGTATATAAGCCATTTGAATAATCTCAAAGATTATTATCAGCAAAAGAGATTTCAGCCCTGAACCCGTAAACGGTTACAATAAAACCGGGCCCTGAAGATCTTATACAGGAGACTATTATCATGGATATGGCCTTTACATTAGAAGAGTCTGAAATAAAAAATCAGGTTAGAAAATTTGTAAAAAAAGACCTTTTGCCGATTTATCGAGAGGTGGATGAAAAAGGTGATCTTTTTGGTGATGTGAAAAAAAAATTTCAGTCAATGAATTTACTCAAAATATATTTTCCTGAAGAGTATGGAGGTGTGGGGGGCACATTCGTTGGATTGATAATCGCGTTAAAAGAACTCGGTTACGGCTCCATAATTCCTACAACCCTGCTTACGGGAAATTCCCTCGTTGCATGGTCTCTTTATAATTACGGGTCTGATTTTTTGAAGACTACTTATATCCCGGACCTGTTATCCTTAAAAATTCCGGCGGGAATTGCTTTTACTGAAAGTGATACGGGCTCTGACCCAAAGCAATTAAAAACTGTCGCAAAAAAAAGGGCTGGCGGCTGGTTGCTTAACGGATCAAAAAAATTCATTACCAATTCCGGAACCGGTGGTTATTTGATGCTGTTTGCATTAACTGATGAAGGAGTAACGGCTTTTTGGATAAACTCAAAACACAAAGGCTATAAAGTCGGCAAAAGAGAATCATTTATCCACTGTGGTGCCCTTGATAATGGTGAGCTTTACCTTGATGATTATTTTGTTCCGGAGGATCATGTAATTGGACAGGTAAATAAAGGGTTTGAAATTCTGGTGCGTGCGGAAGCCATAGGTAAAACAGGGTTTTGTGCCGGATATGTGGGACTGGCGGAAAGGGCGCTCGATCTTGCTGTCAAATATGCAAATACAAGAACACACAGAGGAAAACCGATTGGTCGCAAATTTCAGATGATTCAGGTAAAACTGGCAAGAATGACAACAAGGGTGGCTGCTATGAATTCATATCTTTATCAGGTTGCAGCCATGGTTGACCAGGGTAAAAATTTTGTTCCCGACGCCGCGCGGCTAAAGCTGCTTGTGGCTGAAGATGTTAAAGAAATTACTGCGGATGCCATGGAGATACATGGCGCCTATGGATTGAGCGATGAATACGAAATAGGCACACTTTTTAAAGCAGGAATCGGCGTGCAGGTTATTATGGGCGCAAGTGATATTCAAAGAGTTATTATAGCAAATGACATCCTTGCAAAAGGAAAATATGACACCGAATAAGAGATTTGACTCAAATTAACCGCTCCATTTCCATGGGACTAAAAAAGCTGACTGCTAACAGCTAATGGCTCAAAAACTTCAATTTGGAAAACATCTTTAATCTACAGGAAAGATAGTAATTTCAACTTTCCGTTCAGGCACTAAATACACATTTTAAATGCAGTCCGGGGACAAAAATCCAATCTTGAACCTCTGAACCCCTGAACGGTTGACTAAAAAGGCTGTCAACGTAAGGCGGGTCAGTTGCTTTGATGGATTCGTCGCTTACGCTCCTTAATTTACCCTGCGTCCGCTACCAACTGAACTTTGCAGGGTGGATTAAGCGAAGCGAATCCACCAAAAAGCGGAAAATGTACCGCTTTAAGTTGGCAGCCACTAAAAAGGCAGTTTAATTCCGCCCGGGACTTTAGTTGTGCCTATGCCGCCAAGCAAGCCTTTAAACAGGGTTAACCGGCCTGATAGTTCGTCTCCAACAGGCATTAAATTAATATAACTTTCCTGTAAATCTCCGGTTGGCCCTTTTACTTTTTCATTGATGGCCGAAGAGAGTTGTTTCTCCAGATTTACGGTATATTTTTTAACTGTTTTCCCAACTGCATTTTTAAGGACGTTATCCAGATTTGACTTGATATGTATCTTATAGTCATCAAGTCGGCCGGTAATATCGGCCTTCAGATTAAAGTCTGAGATTTCGGACAACGCCGAGGCTATTTCTTCCGCAACGAACCCCTCTGAACCTGAAGTTTTGGTTATCAGCCTGCAGGACTTAAGGGAAGCGGTTATATCAGCGAAAATGTCCCCGCCTTTCAAGACAGTGTTTAGCTTAAGATCTGCAAAACCATCTTTTATGGTCACCGGCAAGGTCTCCTGGTCTGACAGGTTGATATTACTCAGTCTGTATCCTTTTAAACGGGCTTTAATGGTGTCAGCAGGGCTTAATGGATCAATGTGGTTGAGATTTCCGTTTATTCTAATGGATTTTGCGTTCCTTAACTTATCTCCCGAAAAAACAAACGTGGTTGGGAGGCCAAGTATATCTTGATCCGGTGTAACATTTTTTATCTTCCCGGACAGGTCGCCTGCTTTAAGATTCAGGGATACATCTATCAGACGGATCAGAAAATCAGGGAGAGGCGCACGTTCTTTATAGACTGCATTTACTCCTTTACCTCTCACCGGTTTGACAACTTTATGCCCATCTTCTTTATCCCGGACCGTACGTTCCAGAACAGGTTTTAACCTGTAATACCAGGAAATCGCCTGCTCCACTTTTTTGACCATTTTCGGGCCTACAAGGTAATGGCTTATATTCCCCAGCCCCTGAGGAGATAAAGTGTACTTATTTTTCAAACGGCGGATATCTCTTCCAGGTGCCTTGATTGCCTCATCCATCCGTTTTTTTAAAGATGCCAGCTCTTGCTTAAATTCTTTCCGAGCGCTATAAATCTGTTTTATATCATGCTCAATATCTTTTTTTAACGCTCCTCCATTGCCCACTCCTTCGAGGATACTGCTCAGTCCTCCTTTGTCGGCCTTTTTGAGCGCCTCTATCCGTTTTTGATATTCAGCAATTTTTTCCTTTCCCGGTAAATCCTTTACTGTCAGTTGCCATTTTCTTTTTTCAGCATCCATTTCGGTTGTGAGGGAATTAATAAGCTCAATGGACTGCAGGCGCTCTTTTTGCAAAATCATATTTACGTCAGGGGTTTTAAATGACGGCAGAGCTGGTTTTTTACCTTTTGCTTTATCCTGGATAGTTGATTCCGTCCTTTTTTTCCTTGAAATAGCACCTGAGGTTTTCCTTGAAGTACCGATTTTTGCTTCTGCAACGGACATTTTATCTATAATGATCTTACGCCTGAGCAGATTGAAACCATCTATGGAGAAATTGATTTTTTCCGCCTCAAATATATTTGTCATTGGTTCATCCGGGTTGGTAACCTGAAGACGTTTCAATTCAAGTCCAAGAGGGAAAAGCGTTACATCTGCATTATCCAGTTCAACTTTTGCTCCAACAATATCCGTGCCGAACTTTTCGATCATCCGTTCTGCAAAAAAGTCCACAAGAACGAACCAGAGTATTGATAAAAAGACTGCAATACAGAAAAAAACGACCAAACCCTGCCAGCGCAACCACTTTTTCATAATAGACCTCCTGAGTTCATAATTTCTCAGTAAATATGGGTAAAGATGTCTGGATTCCCGCATGCGCGGGAGCGTTGAAATGAGATAAGCGCCTGTCATCCCGGCGAAAGCTGGAATTCGAAAAGGATTTAAAGGCGTTTGTTTCAATTTATTGAGCAGCCATATAAAGATTATAGAGCTTACTCGCTTTCAGCGCTTGCATGATCCGGGATTTTCGCACCCATTCCAGGATATTTTCACGATATTTGATAATCAATTTATTTACGATAATAACAAAAGGCACAAAAATGATAATAGAAAAAAGGAGGCTCCCCATGACAATTGAATTATTGAAGTTTTCAAGACGCCAAAGGGTAGAATTATAAAATAACGTCCAGAGTCCTTCAAACAGACCTGCGGTCAAGACAAGGATACCTAACGAGTTAAAAAAGGGGTCGAGCAGGTACGCAAGCCCTGAAAAGAAAAGAAATCCAAGAATAAAGGCTGAAAGATTTATCCGCAGAATAAGTGCCAGCAAGAGAATCAGAATATTATGCAGGCTCAAAATGGGAGTAAACCCTGCAATCATGGAAAACCCGAACGCAAGGCCAATCTGATTGGGATCGGCTTCAGAATTAAGTATTTTAAGCAGTTTTGCTATCATCTCCAACATAGCGACTTTCTGATAAACCGGTTATTTGGTATTAAAAACCGTTCACGGTTTTTGCCCTCTACCATGAATGAGTACGATTTTATGTTTATCCTGTTATCCTGTCAAATATTTTACCTAAAACCTGCATAAACTATTTTCAAAAATCACAACCTTTATGGCCGCATCAAAATAATGCGTGTTATACAAGCACAACATTTCTGTAATTCGTTGATATTAAAAGCATAATTTTCTTCTTGAAAATAGTTTATGCAGGTTTTAGGTAACATTCTTTCAAAACTGCTTTCTTGATTTTAAAATTCGGCCCGCAATCACGGGTCTTCATTTTTTTTTAACAATAACGTTGAAAGTAACTCCTGCTTATCAGGGAATAAAAACTCTATAGTTTTCAGTTTTAGCATGTCTTATGAGGTTTTAGCACGGAAATGGCGTCCTCAGTTGTTTCAGGACGTTATAGGCCAGGAACATATAACGCAGACATTGATTAATGCCATCAAGGGCGGCAGGATAGCGCATGCCTATCTTTTTGCCGGGCCAAGGGGTGTTGGGAAAACATCTGTTGCCCGCATACTGGCCAAGGCCATGAACTGTCAAAATGGGGAACCGGGGATACCATGTAACAAGTGCCGGTCATGCATAGACATTACTGACGGTTCATCGGTTGACGTTCAGGAAATTGATGGAGCATCAAACCGCGGCATTGATGAAATCAGGGAGCTCCGTGAAAACATCAGATATATGCCATCATCAAGCAGGTATCGGATATACATCATTGACGAAGTGCACATGCTGACCCTTCCGGCATTTAATGCGCTTTTAAAAACACTTGAAGAACCACCTGCCCATGTCAAGTTTATCTTTGCGACTACTGAATCCCATAAAGTGCCGATTACTATCCTCTCGAGATGCCAGAGGTTCGATTTCAAAAGGATACCGACAGCCCAAATCATCAGTCATTTAGGAAAGATATCACAAGAGGAAGGGATCGCAATCAGTAAGTCGGGACTTGCGCTTATAGCCGGAGAGGCCGAAGGGGGTATGCGCGACGCTGAAAGCCTGCTGGACCAGGTAGTTTCTTATGCAGGACTACAGATTGAAGACAGGCATATCGCCGAGATCCTGGGCATTATTGACAGGGACTTAATATTTGAGACATGCCGCGCCATTATCGAGGGTTCCCCTAAAGAATGTCTGAAGCTTATCGATAAGGTTTATAACTACGGATATAACATCAGGGAATATTACAATACGCTCATGGAGCAGTTCAGGAATCTTATGGTCAGCCTTATTACACAGGAAGACCACTTGCTCAATATGAACGAAATTGATATAAAAGAAACCAGGCGTATTGCCCAAAAGGCAGGATTTGAAAAGATTCAGGTATTGCTGAATTTTATGATCACCCGTGAGGAAGATCTAAGGTTTAGCTTTTGCCCTCGCTTAATCCTGGAAACCACAATGATCAAGATGTGCTATCTTGGGGAATTGCTCTCTTTTGATGATTTGCTGAAAAAGATAGAATCACTGGAAAAAAGGTTGATCGGAGCGTCCCATTCTCATGCGCTTCCCGAGTCTGCTCAAATTTCTGATCCCACCGCCCCATGGAAACTCGAAGACAGGGAAAAAGGTCAAGCGGAAGTTGAAATCATCTCCAAGACGGATAATGACTGGAATGATTTTTTAAACTATCTTGCAGGCAAGAATAAACTTATGTTTAATATTCTCAAGGATTGGAAGTTTTTAAGCCTCGATGAAAAAGTTCTTAAAATATCGAAAGGCAACCAGTCCTTTTCATCAAAATATTTTGATGACCAGGAACGATATAATCAGATATCAGGTTATTGCCGCGATTTTTTTAAGAGCGATATCAAAATAAAGATTGTTGTAAATAATCAACCTCATTCTGAAACCTGGAAAGAGCCTGTAAAAAAGAAGCAGTATCTGAGACATAAAACCGACAAAAACTTCCCCCCCCCTGTCCAGGATATCATTCAGATGTTTCAGGGTAAGCTCCTCGAAGGAGATTCTGCAACAAAATAAGGGGCATAATTTGCAAACTTGAGAATGCAAAGTTCTTTTCACGCGTTGATATTCCCAATGTTAATTTATTTGTGACGTCATTCCGGCAAAAGGCGGAATCCAGAATAATCCCAACATGATAATGAAGCTGAGTGCCGGTTTGAACCCGGCATGACGGCAGGACTTTGGATTGTTGAGTTTAAAATAAAACTATCAAAATTGTGTGTGAACGGACTTTTCGTTCACACACCAATTCCCGATTGCGTAAATTATAAAACCGTGGAGGTAATATTATGAAAGGTATCCCTAATATGAACAAGATTATGAAACAGGCCCAACAATTTCAGTCAAAAATGGCCAAGCTTCAAGAAGAGTTGGGAGACAAGACAATAACCGCCTCCTCAGGAGGCGGTATGGTTACTGCTGTCGTTAATGGAAAGCAGGAAATTATTTCTATTAATATAGACAAGGAAGTCATTGACCCTGATGATTCGGAAATGCTGCAGGATCTTATAATTGCTGCTGTTAATGACGGATTAGCGAGAGCAAAGGCCATGATGAATGAAGAGATGGGTAAATTGACAAAAGGCATGAACATACCCGGAATGCCGGGGATGTTTTAAATCAAGGTAATCGTTCACGGGTTCAGCGTTCATCCGTTTCGGGTGCAATACAAAAAAGTTTGACCTGCGCGGTTGGCCGTTAGTAATTAGCCGTTAGCGGTTAGCATTGATATTCAGGATGTAACATATAGAGAATTTAAGGTTGCAATACACAAAAATAAACTGCTTTCGGCCTTTAATGAAGGATGTCGATAACAGGATGAAATATCTTTTTTTTGTATTGCACCCGAATTTAATCAATAGGTCAAAAAACTAACCGCTAAGGGCGAGAAACTAACCGTACAGGTTGAAAAGTTTGCTGGGGTTCCATGAGGAGCTGGATATTATTAAGGTCTCGCGCAAAGGCAGTAGTAATTCAGGCAGAGACACAATCTTGCCAAAGGCAGAAACATTTATGGGAATTTACCCGCCATCTTTTGAAAATTTGATCAATCAATTCATAAGGCTTCCCGGTATTGGACAAAAATCCGCCACCCGTCTTGCTCTCTATATCCTCAGAAGCAATAAAGAACATGTTGAAAACCTTGCCGACAGCTTGATTGAGGTAAAAGAAAAAATTAAATTCTGTTCTATCTGTTTCAACTTTACCGATAATGACCCCTGCCCAATCTGCCTCAACGAAAACCGGGCCAATGGAATAATTTGTGTTGTAGAAACACCAGGAGACCAGCTTGCGATAGAGGAGTCCGGAATTTTTAAAGGCAGATACCATATCCTTCATGGTGTGCTTTCTCCTCTTGATGGTATAGGACCGGCTGATTTAAAGATAGGTGAACTCATCAGCCGGATAGACAAGGAGGGGATAAGGGAGATAATCATTGCGACCAATCCCACCACGGAAGGCGAGACAACTGCTTCATTCCTGTTTAAACTTTTATCAGAGAAAGAGAGTTCTCTCCAAATAACGAGAATAGCGCTCGGTGTTCCCATGGGCGGGGACCTGAAATATATGGATCGTATGACACTTGAGCATTCACTCAAAAGCAGAGTTCCTATCCACTTATGATATGTAAAACGGTTCTAAGCGAAATATCTCATATTGTTGGTTCGGGGCATCTTATTTCGTCAGGAGATAAACTGGCCGAGTATGCCTGTGACTCCACAAAGCTCTCATCCATGCCTGATGCTGTAATCTTTCCAGGAACTGAAAAAGAGATCTCCCTGGTACTGATGCTTGCAACACAAAAAGGGTTCCCTGTAATCCCCAGAGGGGCCGGGAGCGGAATGAGCGGTGGAGCAGTCCCTGTTAAGGGAGGGGTTGTGATGGCCATGGACAGGTTTGACCATATTCTCTCTATTGACCGGGACAATCTTATCGCAAAAGTGGAGCCGGGTGTTATTACAGCTCACCTTCAAAGGGCAGTGGAAAATGTCGACCTGTTTTATCCTCCGGATCCTGCGAGTATAGAGATCTCCACAATAGGCGGGAACGTAGCAGAATGTGCGGGTGGGCTGAGGGCAGTTAAATACGGGGTAACAAGAGACTATATTTTAGGTCTTACGATAGTGCTTCCTACCGGAGAAATTATCAAAACCGGTGTTGAAACTATGAAAGGTGTTGCAGGATATGACCTGACCCGCCTTATCACAGGGTCGGAGGGCACCTTGGCCGTTGTTACAGGTATCACCCTTCGTTTGATCCCCAAACCGACTGCAAAAAAGACCATGATCGCCTTTTTCACGGATGTCCGTTCCGCGTTGCAGGCTGTCTCCGATATGATACGGAAAAAGGTTATCCCCACTATTCTGGAATTTATTGACAGGTCCTGCATTGAATGTGTCAGGGAGGAAATGGATATTGATATTCCCCGGAAAGCGGGAGCAATGCTCCTTATAGAGGTAGATGGAGATAAAGAACTGGCAGAGCGGCAGGCGGAAAGGGTTTTTGATGTGTGTGGCCGTGAGAAAAGTCTCAGCTTTGAAACCGCATGCAATAACGAAGAAGCGGAAAGATTATGGGCCGCGAGAAGAAACGTTTCACCATCTCTTTATAAGCTGAGGCCCGATAAGATCAGTGAGGATATAGTTGTTCCGAGAAGTAGAATGGCCGGCCTTGTCACATACCTCGGAGAACTGAGTCGCAGATATGGTCTTCCTGTTCCGGCCTTCGGACATGCAGGCGACGGAAACATCCATGTCAACATTATGTTTGATAATAATTTACCCGGGGAACCGGAAAACGCACATAAGATCATCAGAGCATTGTTTGAAAAGGTTATAGGGATGGGAGGGACAATTACCGGAGAGCACGGCATAGGCATTACCAAGGCGCCATATCTCGAAATGGAGATACCAAGGGCCGGGATTGAACTTATGTCCAGGATCAAAAAGGCCTTTGATCCCAAAGGGATATTGAACCCGGGAAAGATATTCAACCTGAGCGGTCAGGTGTCAGGAATTAAAGAGAGCGGAAAAAGATGAACGTTATCGAAACGATTATCCTTGGCATTATTCAGGCCCTGACGGAATTTTTGCCGGTAAGCAGTTCCGGCCACCTCGTAATTTTTCAGAATATTTTAGGTTTTAAGGATCCGGAGCTCTTTCTGGATTGCTCTTTGCATCTTGGGACACTTCTTGCCGTTATCATCTTCTTTCGTAATGACATCAAAAAGATGATAACGGATTTAATACGGATTGCAACCTCTACTGAAGGTTCCCGTGCAAAAGTCAGTAAGCTCAAAGATTCCATGCTGCTATGGGTAGTTGTGGGCTCGATCCCGACCGGCATTATTGGACTTGTATTCAGGACAGAGCTTGAAAACCTCTTCGGTTCCGTAATAATGGTCGGTTGTATGCTGATCTTTACCGGGATTATCCTTGCCCTGACGAGATTAATACCCAGAGACGCGAACCATAAACGGCTTGGGCTCCTGATAGCCTTCGCAGTCGGCATATCCCAGGGCCTGGCAATCATACCAGGCATCTCCCGATCCGGATCAACTATTGCCTGTGGCTTTTTATGCGGTCTTGAAAGAGAGCAGGCAGGCCGTTTTTCATTCATCCTGTCAATTCCGGCAATAATAGGGGCGCTTGCCATTCAGATGGACTTTAACGCTCTTAACAGGGTTGGCATTATACCTGTGTTTGCAGGTTTTATTACATCAGCTATAGTAGGTTTTTTCGCGCTTAAGCTACTCATGGGAATGGTCAAAAAGGGCCATCTTTTCTATTTTGCGCCATACTGTTGGTCTGTTGGACTGGCTACTATTCTTTTTCAGATACTTTAGGGACGACTTCCCCGGGCAGGCGCACGGATTCAGGTCAGGTTTGTTTGATCTAAAAGCACAAAAGTTGCAGGAACAGTGAACTATTTCAAGATTTTTGTACTTTTAGATCGGGCAAAGATGGCCTGAAGCAGTGATGCATAGTTGGGGAAGTTAATTTGTTCTCGTTTCTTAAGTTGTGTCAACGTTCACGGGTTCAAAGGTTCATGGTTCAAGGTTCCATTTTCCTGCGGGCAGGCACAAGGTCTGCCCCTATGATTGTTTTCACCGTACATTGGGTTTTTAGCAGAGGCAATCCCTTGTGGTTGCCCGATACGGAATTTGGAGTCAAATTGATAATTGCTTAGGAAAATAAGCATTTGTAACAAGGACTCCGGTCTTCAATATCTTTTTTGTCCTTAACCCTGAACGGTTGAACCCTTGAACCTGTGAACGGTTACCGTATGACGTAGGGGCGAATCTTGTATTCGCCATTAAACCTGATTTTGACGTTCCGTGAACGGTTACCAAATAATTTAAGTTAGTACCCATGGTGATATGAATAAAATTAAACAAAATCAACCCAGGATAAACTCATGCCCGGGTTATTTCATCCTGGCAGCAAAAGGTTTTTGCATGGGGGCATCCGATGTAGTGCCTGGTGTTTCCGGCGGCACCATTGCCTTTATCCTCGGTATATATGAAGAGTTGATCAATTCTATCAAGAGTTTTGATCTCTACAGCCTGAAACTCCTCCTGACATTTAAAATCAGACGTCTGCTTGATCGCGTCTCCTGGCAATTTCCATTAACAGTGCTAACTGGTATTCTAACGGCAATTTTTAGCCTGGCAAAGCTGCTTAGCTGGCTCCTCTATAATGAGCCGGTTTTTATCTGGTCTTTTTTTTTCGGATTGATTCTTGCTTCAATTATAACTGTAAGCAGACGTGTTAAAGACTGGCGTGTACTTGCATGGATCAGTTTGACAGGTGGGATATCAGGCTCATATTTTCTGGTAGGCATTGTTCCTTGCGCCACACCTGTTACCCCATGGTTCCTCTTTTTCTGCGGCTCCCTAAGTATTTGCGCCATGATGCTCCCTGGAATATCAGGTTCCTTTATACTTGTTCTCCTTGGCAAGTACCATTATATCCTTGATGCGGTTAACGAGAGGGACTTTTTCACTCTCTTCCTGTTTGCCGGAGGCGCATTTGTCGGAATTATTACATTCTCACGTTTTTTGGGTTGGCTCCTGAAAAATTACCATGACCTGACGGTCGCGTTGTTAACCGGTCTTATGCTCGGATCATTGAGGAAGGTGTGGCCATTTAAGGAAACGATACAAACTTTTGTTGACAACCATGGTCAGGTGATTCCTCTTGTTCAATCAAACATCCTGCCTGGAAGATGGAATAGTGAAGTCACAGGAGCAATTATATTTATGTTATTCGGTCTTATAACCATAATTTGCCTTGAAAGGCTGAGCAAAGGAAACAGGGTCAAGTTTACGGTCGACCCTTATTAATTTCCAGCGTACGCTGGAATCCATGAGCTATTACAATTTAACCTTTAACCCTGAACGCTGAACCTATAAACCTTATATCTTAAATCCTGAACATTGAATCCTGAACATTGAACCCTAGGAGGCTGTCCGGGAATAGCAATTTTTTTCAAAATCAAGGCTTGCTCAAAAAATTACCGCAGACATATAGTTGATATTTCGAGGATAATTTTTTGAGCATAACGCAGAGTTTGGGAAAAAGGGC
>JAGGXA010000262.1 GCA_021163285.1 Deltaproteobacteria bacterium
CTCTTCTGCAATTTACAATTTTTAGTTCCAATAAAAAGTGTCAACTACTTTTACCTCAAAATGAAGGATGCCCGTCATTGTTTGTTTATTTGTAACCGTTCACGGGTTGAAGGCAGAAGGTTAATAGCTCAATATTTCTCGTTCCCACGCTCCAGCGCGGGAATGGTGCGCCTGTGAAAGCGCTTTATCAGTACGGTGAAAGTCCGTATCGGAGTATGCCATAACTCCGTAGCCGAAGGTAACTGCGTCGCCGCGAGGCGGGGTGGAGAGCAACCGGAGGTGAAAAGTCAGTCCGCAGGATAACGAACCAGACGAACAGCAACATCTGTAAGGCGTAAATCAGGTTTGAAGGGTGCCCGAATTTCTAATTTCTATTTTCAACGTCCCGTGAACGGTTACAAAATTATAAATAGGGAACAGTATATGAAAAATTTTTTATTTCTTCTCATTACTTCTATTATTGCTCAAATTATAGGAGGCGCTGCCCAGGCGGAACAACTGAGTGCTGACAAGATTATTGAAATGGCCAATGATGCCTCCTATTATGTGGGCAAAGACGGTCAGGCCAGTGTGAGGATGACCATAACCGATTCCTCCGGAGGCACACGCGTAAGGGAATTTATGATTCTCCGTAAAAATCTGGATAAAAAAGATCAGAAATTCTATATTTATTTCAAAGCTCCTGCAGATGTGCGAAAGATGGCATATCTGGTATGGAAACATGCCGAAGGAGACGATAACCGCTGGCTCTGGCTGCCGGCGCTGAATCTTAAAAAGCGCATCGCTCCCGGTGATAAACGCACCAGCTTTGTGGGGTCTGATTTCTTTTACGAGGACGTGTCAGGCCGTGGAACAGGTGAAGACTTTCATGAACTTGTTGAAACGGATGATGCCAGGTACTTAATAAAAAATGTCCCAAGAGAGCCGGACTCTGTTGAGTTTGCATATTATAATGTATGGATCAGCAAGGAGACATTTCTCCCTGAAAAGGCCGAGTATTATGACAAAAACGGCAGGCTCTACAGGAGGGTGGAAGCAAAAAAAGTGGTCACTATTCAGGGACATCCAACCGTGACGGAATCTGTTGCCGTCGATCTTGACGCGGGCACCAGCACAATGAACAGGTTTGAAAATGTTAAGTATGATATCGGTTTAAAGGAGAAGATTTTTACCGAACGCTTTCTCAGACGCCCCCCGAGAGAAGTAACAAGATAGAGCGTAACTGAAAAAGGAAACATAATGGTCGGTTCCAAACCCCTGCTTGCGTTTTTTGTGATCTGCACCCTGATCAGATTCACTCCGGTTTATGCCGGGGAGCAGGCTGAATCGATGTTTGACCGGATGGAGATTGATGTTCACGGATTTGTTGATTTACGGGCAGGCACTCGCATTACTGAAGATGTCTATGAAAAAGATACGAGTCTGCTTGAATCCCGCCTTCAGCTTGATTTGAACCGCGTAGGTGATATTGTCACATTACAGGTGCGTGCCGACTTTCTTTATGATGACATTCCAAAAGAAACAGACCTTGATCTTGAAGATGGAACCGGTTTTATTGATTTGCGGGAAGCAAATATTCTTTTTTCCCCTTTTGACCTCATGGACACAAAAATAGGCAGGCAGATACTGACCTGGGGCACAGGAGACCTTCTGTTTCTCAATGATCTCTTCCCAAAGGACTGGCAATCGTTTTTTTGCGGCCGTGATGTGGAATACCTGAAAGCTCCTTCCGACGCTTTGTTTATTAGCATATTTCCGGATTTTGCAAATATTGATCTTGTTTTTACGCCCAGGTTTGACCCTGACCGTTTTATCAGCGGGGAGAGGATTTCCTATTATAATCCCGTATTAGGCCGCCGATCCGGCCGGGATGCTATTGTTGAAGATCGCAAACCGGATGACTGGTTTAAGGACTCAGAAATCAGCCTGAGAATTTCCAGGGATATTTCCGGATATGAACTGGCTTTTTACGGATATAACGGTTTCTGGAAGAGCCCTGCCGGTATGGATCCGGTCCGGCAGGAGGCCATTTTCCCTGACCTGACGGTTTTTGGCGCCAGCATCCGAGGCCAGCTTAAAAATGGCCTTTTCAACCTTGAAACCGCATATTATAACTCAAGGGATGACACAAGCGGTGATAATCCTTTTATACCGAACAGCGAAATACGGCTGCTGGCAGGATATGAGCAGGAACTGGCAAGGGATTTTTCGGGGGCCTTACAGTATTATCTCGAATACATGAAAGACTACGGAAATTATCGGGCGGCTCTACCCGCGGGAAATAATTCAAAGGATAAAGACCGCCACGTTTTAACCTTGCGTTTAACAAAACTGGCCTTGAACCAGAATCTGACCCTGTCATTATTCTGCTATTACTCTCCTTCTGATAAAGATGCCTATTTCAGGCCGAACATAAAGTACAAATTAAGCGATTCTTTAATGATAACCGCCGGTGGAAACTTCTTTACCGGCAGCGATGATTATACCTTCTTTGGTCAATTCGAGAAAAACAGCAATATATATACAGGTGTACGCTACAGTTTTTAAATATTGGGATATTTGAAAAACGGGTGTGAACAGTCAGGAACGAGGACAAGTTAACTTCCCCAACTATGCATTACAGCTTCAAGCCATCTTTGTCCGATACAAAAGTACAAAAACCTTGAAACAGCTTACTATTCCTGCAATTTTTGCGCTTTTAGATCGAACAAACCTGAACTGAATCTGCGCGTCTATCTGGGGATGTTATTTTGTCCTCGTCCCTTACAACTATTTTAATCTGTTGACGAGAGATAGTGACATCTGATAGAAGTTCTCCAAAAAACAAATCAGGAGATAAGATCAATTTGAAATTTGCAACATTGAAAGGTTTTAAGGATATACTGCCGGATGAGGTGGGGAACTGGCAGAAACTTGAATCTGCTGCGCGTAACCTGTTTAAATCATTTGGATTTCTTGAGATTAAACTACCGATCCTTGAAATGACCGAATTATTCAGCCGGAGCATAGGCCAGGAGACGGACATTGTTTCAAAAGAGATGTATTCCCTAAAGGACAGCAAGGGCAGGAGTCTTTCCCTGCGGCCCGAGGCTACGGCCTCTGTCGTAAGGGCATATATTGAACACAGGCTCTTTGAAAAAAGCCCGGTGCCGAAGCTTTTCAGCATTGGCCCCATGTTCAGGCATGAACGGCCCCAAAAAGGAAGGTTCAGGCAGTTTCACCAAATAAATGCAGAACTATTTGGAGATCAAGGGCCAAAAAGTGACGCAGATATAATCATTCTGGCCATGAGTCTGTTTGAATCCCTGGGACTAAAAGACTTGATGCTGAACCTGAACTCTCTTGGTTGTCCTGAATGCAGACCTCAATTCAGGGAAGAACTGAAAAATTTCCTTACACTCAGGAAAGACTCCCTTTGTTCGGATTGCGTAAGAAGGTCAGAAACAAATCCGTTAAGAGTCTTTGACTGTAAGATGGAGGGATGCAAAGAGATTGTAGTTGAAGCGCCCCCCATCATCGAATATCTGTGTGATGAGTGCCGGAACCACTTTGAATTATTAAAAGGATACCTCCAAAGGTACGGGATACCTTTTGTTCTGAACCAGCGGCTTGTAAGAGGTCTTGATTATTATACAAGAACAACCTTTGAGTTACAGACAGATCGATTAGGCACCCAAAATGCTGTGGCCGGCGGCGGACGCTATGACGGTCTTGTAAGCCTGTTAGGCGGCCCGGATCATCCTGCTATCGGATTTGCAGTGGGCATGGAAAGAGTAATTGCCCTTATGGAAGGACAGGAAGAATTTGAGTATGAAAAGCCTGATCTTTTTATTGCAGCTATTGGTGAAACGGCTGAAAAGGCATCTTTCAACTGGGCCATGGACCTGAGAAAATCAGGACTCTGGGTGGAAATGGATTATTCTTCCAGGGGATTAAAATCACAGATGAAAAAAGCCGGCCGACTCGGAGCAAGGAAGGTTCTGATAGTCGGGGAAGATGAACTAACCTCCGGGAAGGGTATACTGAGAGACATGGCCACGAGGAAACAGGAAGAAGTGCAAATTGAAGATATCGTAAATAATCTTGGACAACGTACCTAAGAGACTTGGGAATAGATTAGAAAGAATTATAATCCAATGAAAGAAAACGAAGATTTTAAGATAGATTCACTTGGAAACTGGAAGAGAACTGATACCTGTGGGGGCCTCACTATAGATGATGCAGGCAGTAATGTAATCTTGATGGGGTGGGTTAATGCCAGGCGTGATTTCGGAAATCTGATCTTTATTGATCTGCGTGATCGGGACGGCATAACCCAAGTCGTTTTTGATCCTCAGGAAGACCGGGAAAGCCTTGAAAAGGCCCGCGTTCTGAGAAATGAATGGGTCGTTGCAGTAAAAGGTATTGTTTCTCCTCGCCTGAAGGGACAGGAAAATAACAATATTCCAACCGGACACATTGAATTAAAAGCGGTTGAACTAAAAATTTTAAACAGGAGCGAGACCCCTCCGTTTCAGTTAGATGGTTCCGTTGATGTATCAGAGACATTGAGATTGAAATATCGTTACCTGGAATTACGAAGACCTCAGATCTATAACACTTTCTTGAAGCGTCACTTAATAGCATCATGCATACGAGACTATCTCAATAAAAAAGGTTTTATAGAGGTGGAAACTCCCGTTCTCACAAAGAGCACACCTGAAGGAGCAAGGGATTACTTAGTGTCCAGCAGAGTAAATAAGGGTTTTTTTTATGCGTTGCCCCAGTCACCTCAGCTCTTTAAACAACTCCTCATGATAGCTGGATTTGACCGGTATTATCAGATAGTACGCTGTTTCCGGGATGAGGACCTGAGAGCAGACCGACAACCGGAATTCACCCAGGTGGATCTCGAAATGTCCTTTACAGACGAAGAAGGAGTGATAAAGATCTTTGAAGATATGATGGTTGAGATATTTCATGATATATTGAGGTTCGACATTCATATACCTTTTGAACGTCTGGAATATAGAGAGGCCATTGACAGGTTTGGGACGGACAGGCCGGATATGCGGTTCGGGATGGAAATCAAAGATATAACCGACATTGCCGAAAGGACGGATTTCAAGGTTTTTAAGGGGGTAATTGAAGAAGGTGGTGTGGTCAGGGCGATCAGGGTAAAACAGGGGGCTCCGTCATTTTCCAGAAAGGCCCTTGACGAACTGTCAGAAATTTGTATCAAACATGGTGCAAAAGGTATGGCCTGGATTAAAATTAAGGAAAAAGGCTGGCAGTCATCACTAAGCAAATTCTTTAAAGATGAAGATAAAAAGTCGGTTAACGAAAAACTTGATGCCGAGCCGAATGATCTTATCCTGATCGTGGCCCATAAACGTAAAACAGCCTGTGAGGCACTTGGATATCTCCGGCTGGATATAGCAAAACGCATGAAACTAATTAATGACAACGTTTATGCCTTTTTATGGATAACCAGATTCCCGCTGTTCGAATACAATGAGACGGAAAAAAGACTTGAATCTGTTCACCACCCCTTTACTTCACCATTGGAGGAAGATATTTCCCTGCTTGACAGTCATCCGGAAAAGGTCAGGTCAAGGTCCTATGACCTTGTCTTGAACGGTTCTGAAATTGGCGGGGGCAGTGTGAGAATACATAACATTTCAACTCAACAAAAGATTTTCAATATCCTTGGAATATCGCCTGAAGAGTCAGATTTAAAGTTCGGTTTTTTATTAGAGGCGCTTAAATACGGTGCCCCTCCCCATGGCGGTATGGCCATTGGATTTGACCGTCTCGTTACCATCATGACAGGAGCAAATTCTATCCGGGAGGTAATTGCTTTCCCAAAGACAACCAGCGCTTCCTGTCTCCTGACTGATGCCCCTTCCCTCGTTGATGAAAAGCAGCTAAAAGAACTGGGCCTCGTAATCGAGACTACCACAGGGCTTGAGCAAAAGAGGGATAATTAGCAAAATGAAGGATGCCTTCGGTGTTGTTCTTTTTGGCTTTCGCCATGTATTTTGTCAGTTCCTTATTCATTTTTTATGACCATCGAGGAAGTCGAGCGTTCTTTATGCTTCCCGGCTGCCAACTTAAGGCGGGACACTTTCCGCTTTTTGGTGGATTCGCTTCGCTTAATCCACCCTGCAAAGTTCAGTCGGCAGCCAACGCAGGGTGGTTTCAGGAGCGTAAGCGACGAATCCGCCAAAGCAACTGTCCCGCCTTGCGTTGGCAGCCTGTTTTCTCTCTATAACAGCCATGAAGCTCTGATGCCTACTTGGGGAAGTTATTTCGTCCTCGTCCCTTATGCTCAAAAAATTATCCTCGTAATATCAATTAAATGACGGCGGTAATTTTTTGAACAAGCCTTGAGCCCGGAAAAACTGCTATTCCCGGACAGCCTCCTGTGATGATTGAGAAGTTACTCCTGTCATTCCGTTTTTCTATTTTCCACCTGGGCCTGGATCGCTGTAATTGCCACGGTGTTGACAATATCGGGAATGGTGCATCCACGGCTCAAATCATTTACCGGTTTATTGAGTCCCTGCAGTATCGGTCCTATGGCAATGGCCCCTGATGATCTCTGAACGGCCTTATAAGTATTATTCCCCGTATTCAGATCCGGAAATATCAGAACTGTTGCCCTTCCTGCAACTTCACTATCAGGCATTTTGGTCCTGGCGACAGCCATATCAACAGCAGCATCGTACTGGATCGGCCCCTCAAGCTTAACTTCCGGATAATGGGTTTTCGCCTTTTTCCTGGCAATTTCAGTTGCCTCACGCACGATCTCCACATCTGCGCCCTTGCCTGATTCGCCTGTCGAATAGGACAACATCGCTATTCTCGGCTCAATCCCGAATATCTTTGCGGTCTGGGCGGAGCTCAGAGCAATTTCAGCCAGTTCCTTTGCATTCGGATTGGGATTAATAGCACAATCCCCATAAACGAGAACCCTGTCCTTTAAGCACATAAAGAATATGCTTGAAACTATTGTGAAGCCCGGTTTTGTTTTGATGATCTGAAATGCGGGTCTGATCGTGTTACCCGTTGTATGTACAGCGCCTGAGACCATCCCCCCGGCATGGCCTTTAAAGACCATCATGGTTCCAAAAAAGGTCTCATCTTCCATGATATCCCGTGCATTATCTATTGTGATGCCCTTATGTTTTCTCAGATCGTAATAGGTTGCCACATAATCGTTAAAAAAGTCACTTTTTTGGGGTTCGATAAGATTAATCCCATCTATCTGCAAACCAAGTTGAATTATTTTATTTCGAATTTTGTTTTTGTTCCCAAGAAGAGTGATATCTACAATATCTCTGCGTAACAGGATTTCGGCGGCCCGTAAGATCCTCTCCTCTTCGCCTTCAGGCAGGACAACATGCTGCTTAACCTCACTTGCTTTTTGAACCAGACGATATTCAAACATCTTTGGAGTTATAATGGATGTTTCGGTTTGAATGATCTTTTCACTAAGTTGAACAGCATGAACATTCAGATCGAAAACTTCGAGAAGGCGGGCTATCTTGCGTTTGTCTTCCGGTGAGATTACAGCATGTATATTATCTACGATTATGGCGGTGGGATATGTATTTTCCTTAACACTGAGAATCGGCACTGTTATGGGGAAACCCTCCAATAAGCGGCGGAACGCCCCTTCAGGTTTCAACCCGCCGGTTAGCATGATACCTGCAATATTCGGGATGGAGGTAGAATAAACAGCAGCAAGAGAAGCAATAATTACATCTGTTCTGTCTCCCGGAGTTATTATTAATGTGCCATGTTCTATTCTTTTTAATAAATTCTGCAATTGCATGGCAGCCACTGTAAAGCTATGAACATGTTTATTCAAAAGGTTTTCGCCATAAAGGATTTCTGCATTAAAGATTTTGGCAATTTCTCCAACCGTGGGGTTCCCTAATGTTTTTTCATTTGGTATTGTATATACCAGTTGTCCCGGACTTAAAATATTGCTCGTTAACAGCTTTTTGATTTGGTCTGCATTTTCAGGTTCAATTCGATTGACAACAGTAGCAATGACATTGCATCCTTTATCAAATAAAGATTTCAGAGAGATTTCAATAGAGTTGAAAGACTCATCAATCGTTTTGTTTTTGGCATTTGCAACCAATAAGACGGGACAAGCCAGGTTGGTTGCAATTTCGGCGTTAATATCGAATTCAAATGCGGAAGTCGATCCTTCAAAGTCTGTCCCTTCACATAATACAAAATCGTGGTTCTTTTCTATTTTGTTATACTTATTAAAAATAGTCTCAAGTACTTCCTCTTTTCTGCCAAGGGTAATCAGCTCATGGGCTTTTGACATGGAATAGGCATACATCTCCTCATATGGAGTATCAAGGTTAAAATGAGAGGATATTAAATCGATATCATTGTCTGTTATATTTATAGAGTTATTGGACTTGATAATAGGGCGGAAAAAGCCGATTTTATCTACATTTCTTAGCAATAACTCCATTATACCAAGAGAAATTGCTGACTTACCGCTTCTGGCCTCGGTTGCGGTTATGTATAAGTTACTTGACATCATGCCTCCATTTTAAGGGCCTTTATGGTAACCGTTCACGGGTTTAATGGTTAATGGTTGAAGGTTCAGTGTTCAAGGTTATAATATCCTGCCCTTCATGGAATTTCAGCAACATTTTATAGCTATGGCACTGGTTCAGTTGAATGAACTGAACCAGTGCCGGACAATCTCAAGGGATTGTAAATTCACAGGAGATTGCGAAATTTTTCGGTTATACAGCTTAACGGAGAAATTTTTGTGGAATTTTTTCGAAATGTATTTTAACATAAAAGTTTTCGTAAGATGATATAATTTTATATTATTTTTCCTTGCTTTAGCATGGGCGCTAAAAACAGGATATTTCATTAATTTAACAGAGGTTATATTACATTGAGTCCATTTTATAAAAACCTTGCCCTTTGGCTTGTTATCAGCCTGATGATGGTTATGCTGTTTCATATATTTAAACAGCCGGACAGAAATATGCTTTCTATCAGTTATAGTGATTTTTTAAATATGGCTGATAGCGGAAGCGTGGTCCAGGTTACTATTCAGGGAGACAATATAACGGGTATGTCCGAGCGAGGGCCTTTTAAGACTTTTGCTCCAAAAGACCCTGAAATGATTAACCTTTTGAGAAACAAAGGAGTTAAAATTACAGCAAAACCGGAAGAGAATTCTTCATGGTTCCAGATATTTTTATCCTGGGTGCCAATGCTCCTGTTAATTGGTGTATGGATATTTTTTATGCGCCAGATGCAGGCAGGTGGAGGAAAGGCTTTATCTTTTGGCAAGAGCCGTGCCAGGCTTTTGAGCGATTCACAGGAGAAAGTTACATTTGATGATGTAGCGGGAATTGATGAGGCAAAGGAGGAACTTGAAGAGATAGTGGATTTCCTCCGGGATCCCAAAAAATTTACCAGGCTTGGCGGCAGGATACCTAAGGGGGTACTCCTCGTCGGGTCACCCGGCACGGGTAAAACTCTGCTCGCACGTGCTATAGCCGGGGAGGCTGACGTCCCGTTTTTCAGCATAAGCGGATCTGACTTTGTGGAGATGTTTGTCGGTGTAGGCGCATCCAGGGTAAGGGATCTGTTTGTGCAAGGGAAGAAAAACGCTCCATGCATAATATTTATAGATGAAATAGATGCTGTCGGCAGGCAACGTGGCGCAGGCCTTGGGGGTGGTCACGATGAGAGGGAGCAGACCCTTAATCAGCTCCTTGTTGAAATGGATGGCTTTGAATCAAATGAAGGAGTGATATTGATTTCCGCTACCAACAGGCCTGACGTGCTTGATCCGGCCCTTTTAAGGCCAGGCAGGTTTGACCGCCAGGTGGTGGTGTCGGTTCCGGACATCAAGGGCAGGGAAGGTATTTTAAAAGTACACCTCAGGAAAAAAGTTGTGGCCGATGACCTGAACGTTTCCATACTTGCTCGCGGCACCCCGGGTTTTACCGGTGCTGATATAGAAAATATGGTAAATGAAGCGGCCCTTATGGCGGCAAGACGTGGCAAAGACAAGGTGGAGATGCAGGATTTTGAGGATGCAAAAGATAAGGTGCTTATGGGAACTGAGCGAAAGAGCATGCTCATCAATGATGAAGAGAAAAAGCTTACCGCATATCATGAGTCCGGGCATACCCTGGTGGCCAGGTTGCTTCCCAATACCGATCCTATTCACAAGGTTACCATTATCCCGAGAGGTCGTGCCCTGGGATTGACACAGCAGCTTCCTGTGGATGAAAAACATACATACGCGAAAGAATTCCTTTTAAATAATATAGGGGTATTAATGGGCGGCAGGGCCGCTGAGAAACTTGTCCTTCACACACAGACGACAGGGGCCGGTAATGACATCAAGAGGGCCTCTGATATGGCCCGCAAGATGGTTTGTGGTTATGGCATGAGCGATGAGCTTGGGCCTGTTACATTCGGAAAGGCCGAGGAACAGATTTTTCTTGGGAGGGAGATTTCCCAGCATAGAGATTATAGTGAAGCAACAGCACAAATAATTGATCAGGAAATAAGGAATATTCTAACTTCTGCCTATGAGACAGCCTGCCGGCTTTTAAAAGACAATCTTGATATCCTCCATAAAATGGCCGGTGCGCTCCTTGAAAAGGAGACTCTGAACAGTCAGGACATTGATGAAATAATGGATAGAAGCAAGGAACCTGCCCCTGAAACATTGAACCCGTAAACGCTTACCAGAGATTCTCAATATGAAAGGTTTATGATATAAGATGGGATTTGTGCTTGAATGGCCGGGCCATGAACTGAATCTTGGCCAAAGGACTCATGTCATGGGCATTCAGAATGTAACACCGGATTCATTTTCAGACGGGGGCAGGTATAAAGAGACTGGTAAAGCAGTTGAACATGCCTTGCAAATGGCCCGCGATGGAGCAGACATCATTGATGTGGGAGGGGAATCAACAAGACCCTACGCCGAAAAAATTTCGGCATCTGAAGAAATAGATCGGGTAATTCCGGTCATAGAGGCGCTCAAAAAAGAACTCACCATCCCGATAAGCATTGATACATGTAAGGCTGACGTGGCGGAAAAAGCCCTGAAGGCAGGCGCATCAATGATTAACGATATAAGCGCATTACGGTTTGATCCGCGTCTACCCTCAATAGCAGGAGCGGCAGGTGTTCCCGTAATTCTGATGCACATGAAAGGGAGGCCGGAAAACATGCAGGAAAATCCGGTATATGAAGACCTTTTCTCAGAAATTCTGGAATTTTTAATAAATGCTGTCGAGCGATCTGTTAAGGCCGGAATCAAAAAAAAACTGATTATTGTGGATCCAGGGATAGGCTTTGGAAAGACATTTGATGACAATTTAAAGATTCTTAAAGGATTATCAAGGTTTACCTCCATTAAACAGCCGATTCTTATTGGAACCTCAAACAAGGCTTTTATCGGCCATATCCTGGATAAGGACCCTGATGACAGGGATACCGGCACAATGGCAACGATTGCCTGTGGAGTAATGGGCGGGGCGGCTATCGTTAGAGTCCATAACGTGAAAATGGCGGTTGAAACTGTTAAAATGGCAGATGCGATTAGACGAGGGAGAGTGAAGATTTATTAGGGGCTATCCAAGGAACGAGGACAAATTAACTTCCCCGACTATGTATCACAGCTTCAGGCCATCTTTGCCAGATCCAAAAGTACAAAAATCTTGAAATAGCTCACTATTCCTGCAACTTTTGTGCTTTTAGATTGAACAAGCCTGACCTGAATCTGTGCGCCTGCTTGGGAACGTTATTTTGTCCTCGTTCCCAATTTTGAATGTTTAATTTTAAATGTTGAATCGAGAAAAGGAACAAGAATAGAGTCGGAGTAAACAACTTAAAATTCTAAATATCAGACATCGGTACAAATAGCATTTTAAGCGTAATTTTTTTGGACACTTTTCTTTTAAACAGGTGACGAACCAACTTCAATCGCTAATATTTTTCGTAACGGTTCACGGGTTCAAAGGTTGCAGGTTGATATGATATATTAATCTTGTGCGAGCGTAGAGGCGAACCCTGTGTTCGCCCTTTGATTATTTACCCTTTAATTATTCGCACGGTTTAAGCGCGAATACAAGATTCGCCCCTACGAGTTATTGCCGGATACATTGGGTAGAATTTTCAGTTTCTAATTTCTGTTTTCACGTTCCGTGAAAGGTTACAAGGAACCTGACTATGTTGTTTTGCATTGATATAGGAAATACAAATATCGTACTCGGTGTAACGGATAAGGAAAAGATCCCCTTTCACTGGAGAATCAGAACTGAAAAGGATATAACTTCTGATGAGCTTGGAGTGCTTATGAGCAGCCTTTTTCAATCCTCCGGTCTCAGGTTTAAGGATGTTACGGATATTATCATTTCATGCGTAGTGCCTCCCCTTTTGAAGGCCGTTTATGATTTCTGCCTCAAATATTTTGATATAAAGCCTATGATCGTCGGCACGGGAATCAATATTGGTATGCCTGTTCGGTATGATAATCCCAAAGAAGTTGGAGCTGATCGTATTGTCAATGCTGTAGGAGCTTATGAGAAGTATAATACAGCGCTTGTCGTTGTTGATTTTGGAACTGCCACGACCTTTGATTACATATCAAAGGATGGCATTTATATGGGAGGAGCTATTGCTCCGGGCGTCCTCATATCGTGTGAAGCCCTTTTCCGGAAGGCTTCAAAACTTCCAAGGGTTGAGATATTTGTACGGCCTGAAAACGTCATTGCAAAGGATACTGTTAGCAGTATGAACGTTGGCATTATCTACGGTTATGCCGGTTTGGCAGACGGGATCATCAACCGGATGAAGAAAGAAACCGGATCTGCACTGACAGTTGTTGCTACGGGTGGATTAGCGCCCCTTATCTGTGATGTATCTGAAACAATTGATCATGTAGAAGAGTTTTTGACCCTCCAGGGATTGATGTCTATATTCAAAAAGAATACCGAAAGTTGATTTGTCAGCGTCTTGCTTAAAATTCTGTCATCTTGTACCCTGCCTTAAAATTATAATCAGGAGATCCATTTTTCAAAACACCATTTTGAAACCGGCTCAGGAGTTTATATGTCATGACCATTGCCGTTGTTGCTGAAAAACCTGCAGTTGCCAGGGATATTGCCGGGGTTATCGGCGCAAGCAGGAAAGGTCATGGATGCATTGAAGGCAAAGGTTATATCGTTACCTGGGCAATCGGTCATCTTGTAACGCTTGCTGAACCCGGTGAAATCAATCCTGCCTGGAAGTCCTGGAAAAAAGAGCTGCTTCCCATGATACCAAAGTCCTGGCCGCTTAAGGTCTTAAATCGGACAAGAGACCAGTTTGAAGTGGTAAAGGGCATAATCAATTCGGACAGTGTTGAAAGTGTGGTCTGCGCAACTGATGCCGGACGCGAGGGGGAATTGATCTTCCGGTACATTTACGAAGCAGCGGGTTGCAAGAAACAGGTAAGCCGCCTCTGGATATCTTCTCTTACGAAGGAGGCCATATTAGATGGATTTAATAATCTGAAGCAAGGCCGGGAGTTTACCCCCCTTGCAGACGCAGCGAGAGGGAGGAGCAGGGCGGACTGGCTTGTAGGTTTGAACCTTTCAAGGGCATACAGTCTCGTCCGGGGAGACAGTCTGTCCGTGGGACGTGTCCAGACTCCCACCCTTGCAATTATTGTCAAAAGGGAGCTTGAAATCAGGGATTTCGTCCCCGAAAAATACCTTGAACTGGAAGCGACCTTTTCCCCTGCCGTGAAGCAGGGTGAGGCACAGGGAAAAGAAGTCCCCGACACTTATAAAGGCACATGGTTTCGAAGTAATGATGAACCAAAAAAGGCCGGGGCGGAAGGCGATAAAGAGCAGTTTATCAAAACAGGAAGGCTCCCATTTGATCTTGATGCCGCAAGAGTGATTGTTGAGCGGGTACAGGGTGGTCAGGCCAGGATCGAATCCATGGACACACGTATTAGACAGCTCCCGCCGCCTTTGCTCTACGATTTAACGGAACTTCAGCGCCATGCAAACAGATTATATGGTTTTAGCGCCAAAAAGACACTTGATGTTGCACAAAAGCTTTATGAGCAAAGAAAACTTATAAGCTATCCCAGGACCGACAGCCGCTATCTTGCAACTGATGTCGCAAAAGATATCGATAAAGTAGTAAAGGCGGTTCTACCCTCTTACAGGGAGTATCTTGCTTTTGATGATGGGATCACCGCCATAGGAAAGCGTTTTGTGAATGATAAAAAGGTAACTGATCACCATGCAATCATACCTACTTCCGTCTCATCGGCCGGTATTGTGCTTAGTCCTGATGAGATGAAGATATATGATCTTATTTGCCGGAGGCTCTTATCATCGTGGCTTGATAACTACATTACCAGGATTACTGCAATTATAACTGTTGTATCTTCAAGGTCCGGAAAGAAAAATCAGTTTGTAAAAGACCGTTTTCATACAAGAGGCACATCTGTCGAGCAGACCGGATGGAAAATCCTGGATATCAATTTCTCTCGGAGTGATAAAAAGAAAAAACAAAAAACCGGGATAAAAAAAGCTCAGGAAGCGGAGCAGAAACTTCCTCCCGGCCTTTTTAAAGGGCAACGCCAGGAGATGCCTGATGTTCAAATTCTTGAAAAACAGACAAGGCCTCCCGCTCGTCTTACAGATGCCTCATTATTAACGGCAATGGAAACAGCAGGCAGGATGCTTGAAGACAAGGAGCTTTCATCCGCCATGAAAGCGACGGGACTTGGCACTCCGGCTACCCGTGCAGCGATTATAGAGACCCTGATCGCCCGTGACTTTATTATTCGCAGGAAAAAGTTTTTTGAGGCAACTCCAAAGGGTATCCAGCTCATAGATATTGTGCACCCGCAGGTAAAAAGTCCTGAGATGACAGGCAGGTGGGAGCAAAAGCTTAAACTCATTGAATGGGCTGAGCAGGACCTGTCTGAATTTATGAAAGGTATCGAGACTTATGTGACAGACGTGATAGGGTCGGTTTTTTCGGGCCCTGACCGTCTCAACGGCCCGCGACAGGCGCTTTCCTTTTCCGCGGAAGAACCACCGCCTCCAACTGATGAGGATTACTCAAACGCTGCCTCTTTTTTAAGTGAAGAGGGACTGCCTTTTTCACGTAAAATAAATAATGATCGATCAGGGGACAACCTTTCAGACCATAACCGGACGGAAAACAGGGACGGAAAGTATACGGCCCCGTCTTCTATTGACAATACAAAGACAAAAACAGAGATAAAAACAGAGACTGGCGACCTTCACAGGCAATTAAAAAAGATATTTGGTTTTGACAGCTTCAGGCCATTCCAGCAAAAGGTGTGTCAAGCTGTTATCGAAGGCAATAACTCACTGCTTGTCATGCCCACAGGCGCGGGCAAGTCTTTATGCTATCAGCTTCCCGGAATTATGCGCGGCGGTACGACTCTTGTAGTAAGCCCTCTTATCGCCCTGATGGAAGACCAGGTTGCAAAGCTTAAGGAACTCGGCCTGAGAGCAGAGAGAATCCATTCCGGCCTCAGCAGGAGTCTGTCGCGGCAGGTCTGTGTCGAGTACCTTGGAGGCAGGCTGGACTTTATCTTTATCGCACCGGAAAGGCTAGGCGTCCCGGGATTTCCTGAGATGCTGGCAAAACGGAAACCTGTGCTTATCGCAGTAGATGAGGCCCATTGTATCTCACAGTGGGGGCATGATTTCAGGCCGGATTACCGTCTCCTTGGGGAGAGACTTCCCATCCTGTATCCGACGCCGATAATAGCAATGACTGCTACTGCCACACCTGTTGTGCAGGAGGATATCATCCAGTTGCTGTTAAAAAATGCGGGCCGCTTTATCCATGGATTCAGGAGGACGAATATTGCAATAGAGGTAGTTGAACTGACACCTGCTGATCGGCTGAAAGCCGCTCACCATATCCTTTTAAAGGATAAGATGCGCCCAGCCATAGTCTATGCCTCTACAAGGAAAAAATCAGAGGCGCTTGCCGATCAAATGAGCGGCGATTTTCCTGTCGCAGCCTATCATGCAGGTCTTCCGGCGAGTGTACGGGATGAGATTCAGACGTCTTTTTTATCCGGAAAGATTGATGTTATCGTTGCCACCATCGCATTTGGAATGGGGATCGATAAGCCGGATATCCGCACAGTGATCCACATGGCTCTTCCAGGCAGCCTTGAGGGTTATTACCAGGAAATCGGCCGTGCCGGACGCGATGGAGGACTTTCCAGGGCAATCCTTTTTCACTCCTACGGTGACAGACGCATGCACCTCTATTTTCATGAAAAAAATTACCCCGATGTCAGGGTGTTAAACGATATTTATAATAAACTGACAAACAGGAAAAAACCAAAGGAAGAGATCCGTGATCATTTAATGATGGAACAGGATGAATTTGACAATGCCCTTGAAAAATTATGGATCCATCGGGGCGTCCTGATTGATCCGCAAGGAAATGTTCAGAGGGGTCATGATGGGTGGGAGCAAACATACAAGATCCAGAAGGCCTATAAGCTGTCCCAGTTGGACGAAACTGCCCGCTTTGCGGGTTCTTGTTCCTGTCGCATGCTTACGCTTGTAAAACATTTCGGAGATAGTGCAGATAGCGGAAAACCATGCGGTATTTGCGATTTTTGTGCGCCGGGAGATTGCATGGCAGCGCCAACCCACTCGCCGGATAAAGATGAGATGGATGTCGTTTCACGTATCATCTTTAAACTGAAAGATATGGATAACATCGGGACGGGGCGGTTGTTTAACGATGTTGTGTCGGGAATAAATATGGCGCGCCGGAAATACGAGCGCCTTCTTGAGGGAATGGCAAGGTCGGGACTCATAGAATTGACTGAACATTCGTTTGAAAAGGGAGGAAGGGTAATTCACTACAGGCGGGTCGCCGTTACCAGGGAGGGAAGGCGGGCAGGCACAAAGGAACTTGGCGGGATTTCTATAACAGGAGGCCCTCATGGAGGAGAGCGTTCGCTCAAAAAGGTGTTTGGGAGAACCATTTCAGGTGACAGACAGCCGTATCAAAAAAGACAGGTTAAGAGAATATCCGGTGTTTCAACCGGGATGCCTGATAACGAGGTAAGTGAAGCCCTCAGAAAATGGCGACTTAAAGAGGCAAGGAGAAAAAGAATACCTGCATTCCGCATCTTCAGTAACCGAACACTTGAACAGTTAGCCGCTGAACTGCCGACCGATGATGAAGGTCTCCTCGCTGTTTACGGGGCAGGCCCTGCTTTGCTGGAAAAATATGGAGATCAGATCCTGTCGATTATCAGGAAAAACCGGGAAATGAACATCCGGCATCCAACATCGAATTTTGAATAAAAAAACTGCAGATCAAGTAGTTGTTTCCCCAGGATGCTGTCCGAGAATAGCAATTTTTTTAAATCAAGGCTTGCTCAAAAAAATACCGCAGACATATGGTTGATATTTCGAGGATAATTTTTTGAGCATAACGCAGAGTTTGGGAAAAAGGGCATTCCCGGACTGCCTCATAGGGTCAGACCTCGGAAATCATAGACTGATTAAAAAACATATACTGCATAGTGGTCTGTCATTTAGGCTACCAACGTAAGGCGGGACAGTTGCTTTGGTGGATTCGTCGCTTACGCTCCTGAAACCACCCTGCGTCGGCTGCCAACGTAATTTTGCAGGGTGGATTAAGCGAAGCTAATACACCAAAAAGCGGAAAGTGTCCCGCTTTAAGTTGGTAGTCTCAAACGTGAACGGTGATATTGAAACCGTGAGAGGAAAAAATATGTCAACAATCAGCATAACTGAAAGAATAATAAAAGATGCAGGTGAATTTCTTTCTTACGAAGATGCCTGTAAACTTGCCGATATTACAGAAAATAATATCGATTTAATAGTATACGCAAACAAGCTTAGAAATAACTGCAAGGATAAATCCGTTTTTACATGTTCCATCATAAATGCCAAATCCGGTCTTTGTTCACAGGATTGCGCATTTTGCGCCCAGTCAGGCCGGCATAAAACAGGGGTAAAGGTCTATCCCCTTCTAAGTGAAGAGAAGCTTGTAGAAAATGCTCTCAGGATGGAAGAGGCTGGGGCAACGACTTACTCGATGGTAACAAGCGGTTTTTCACCTACGGACAAGGAATTAGATACACTTACCGGGGCGGTATTGGCCATAAAGAAAAAAACAAGCCTTTCCGTCTGCACATCAATAGGTGTATTGACCGAATCTACCGTGAAAAGATTAAAGGCATGTGGAGTTTCTACCTGCCATCACAACCTGGAGACTGCCCGGTCATATTTTGACAGGATTTGCACTACTCATGACTATGATGATGATCTTCAGACTGTTAAAATCGCAAAGTCGGCGGGTCTCAAGGTCTGCAGCGGCGGTATTTTCGGTCTTGGTGAGACATGGTCGCAGAGGGTGGAACTCGCCTTTACACTTAAGGAGCTTGATGTTGATTCCATACCGATCAATTTCTTAAACCCGATTGCGGGTACAAGAATGGAAAACATGCCTTTGCTCCCTCCCATGGAAGCCTTAAAGATTATCGCCCTTATGCGGATCATTAATCCAAAAAAAGAGATCACAATCTGCGGAGGAAGGGAGAAAACCCTGAAGGATTTCCAGTCGTGGATCTTCCTCGCAGGTGCAAACGGGTTAATGATAGGAAATTACCTGACCACAAAGGGACGCAGTATCGATATGGATATAGATATCATTGAGGCCATGGGGCTTGAGATCATAAAGGGAGATAAGAAATGGACATAATAGAAGAGAGAAACAGACAGCTTGAAATAGATGACAAAAAATATATCTGGCACCCCTTTACCCAGATGAAAGAGTATCTGCAGGAAAAACCGCTGATTATTGAAGAGGGTAACGGGTGTATATTAAAGGATATCTATGGAAATGAATATATAGACGGTATTTCCTCCCTCTGGACCAATGTGCATGGGCACAGGATAGAAAAACTTGACAGGGCAATAGAAAAGCAACTAAAAAAGGTCTCCCATTCCACCCTTCTTGGATTATCAAATATCCCGGCCATAAGATGCGCCAAAAAACTTATCGAGATCACTCCTGAGGAATTAACAAAGGTATTCTATTCCGACAGCGGCTCAACTGCCGTAGAGATAGCCCTTAAAATTGCCTTTCAATATCAATATCAGGCTGAGGATGGAGACCCGGGCAGGAAAAAATTCATATCCATTATAAATGCATATCATGGCGACACAATAGGCTCTGTCAGCGTGGGAGGAATTGATCTCTTCCATGCCACCTATAAGGCATTGCTCTTTAATTCCTTGAAATCACAGTCACCCTACTGTTATCGATGTGCCCTGGGAAGGTCATATCCTGAATGCGATCTCGAATGCCTTAAACAGACGGAGGAAGTAATAAATGCCCATTCACATGAGATAGCGGCCCTTGTGATCGAGCCCCTGGTCCAGGGGGCAGCCGGAATACTGGTCCAGCCCCCAGGCTATCTGAAAGGGATAAGAGAGCTTTGCAACAAGTATAACATCATAATGATAGCTGATGAAGTTGCAGTAGGTTTTGGAAAGACAGGCAAGATGTTTGCCTGTGAACATGAAGATGTAACGCCGGACATAATGACCCTTGCAAAAGGGATATCAGGTGGATACCTGCCCCTTGCAGCCACCCTGACCACTAAAAAAATCTTTGACGGTTTTCTTGGCAGGCACGAAGAGTTCAAGACATTCTTTCACGGTCACACCTATACCGGAAACCCCCTTGCATGTGCGGTATCTTTGGCCAACATGGAGTTTTTCGAGGAAAATAAGGTCATTGAAAAACTCGGGCCCAAGATCAAACGGCTCACTGAAAATCTTGAGCAGTTCAGGCCACTTGACCATGTAGGTGAAGTGAGGCAACGAGGTATTATGGTCGGCATAGAGCTTGTTGCAGACAGGGATTCAAAAGAGTCTTATCCCACGGAGGCAAGGATCGGAAACAGGGTAGTCATGGAGGCAAGAAAACAGGGTCTGATAATAAGGCCCCTCGGTGATGTTATTGTCCTTATGCCTCCTCTTGGCATATCCATGGATGAGATAGACAGTCTCTGTGAGATCACCTGTGATTCTATCCGCACGGTTACAGACATTGCCTGAAGGAATACTAAAAGGTGTGTTTTATTTTGATCCGTCGGACGGCATCTATAAAGAGCATTTTCCCGGCAACCCTGTTGTGCCGGGAAGCCTGATAGTAAATGCATTTATGGAAGCAGGAAAGAGTGCAGGGTTTAACGGGGATAAATTGATCCTTAAAGGATTCAGGTTTAAAAAATTCATTTCACCCGGTGAATATGCATACAGGATTGAGCTTATTCAGGATCAAATGAAGTGCAGACTTTTTGAGACTGATTCCAATTCTATGGAAACAGTTGTGACAGGCACAATCAAGATATGACTCTGAAATTTTCAGGCACCCGCGCCCTGCTCATTGGCGGCACTTGCACTATCGGCCTTTTTCTTGCCGAGCGTATGATAAAAAAAGGACTTTTCCCTGTGTTGACATACAGGAACAAAGAGGGGAATACCTGTATTAAGGAAGTCCTGGAAGATTACGACGATAGGTATATGACCATTTATCTCGATCTTGGCGATCCGGATTCGATCAACTCTCTATTTAAACGGATTGATAATGACCTCGATTTTTTAGTCGATTTTGCTCAAACCGGTTTTGAAAGTCTTATTGCATCGGCAAACCATGAGACTGTTTGCAAATATTTCGCGCAAAATGTGTCTTCCCGTTCTTTCATTATCAAGAGAGCGGCAAGAGCAATGTTAAGAAAGAAAAGGGGGCGTATGGTTTTTATCTCTTCATCTGCCGCAAAAAGGGCAAACCCGGGCCAGGGATTTTATGCCGCCGCAAAGCTTGCATCCGAGGCCATTTATAGAAACCTGGGTCTGGAACTCGGAAGCCGCGGAATTACGACTGTATCCTTGCGGCCGGGTTATGTAGATGAAGGGAGGGGTAAGGATTTTATCAATAAAAGCGGCAAAGATGTCCTTGAAAAAGTCCCGATAAAAAGGGCGATAAATGTAAGGGAATTAGCTGAAACCATACTCTTTTTTTTGTCAGACAGCGCAGCGGGCTTTAATGCAACGGAGATTTCCATGGATGGCGGGCTTGCGGCAGGGAAGTAAGGTATGCTAAGTCTAATAAAATCAATTACTTGTATTTAATGTATCGTAATATATATCGCATTTTCCGTGGTATTCAGAGGGCTTCCAAGCTAATGATATTAACGCTGAACACCTGTAAAATCAGATAGTAGTAGAACATGGTAATTTATCCTGGAAACTAAAAATGCGCCGGGAATTGTTAGGAGGCTGTCCGGGAATAGCAATTTTTTTCAAAATCAAGGCTTGCTCAAAAAATTACCGCAGACATATAGTTGATATTTCGAGGATAATTTTTTGAGCATAACGCAGAGTTTGGGAAAAAGGGC
>JAGGXA010000033.1 GCA_021163285.1 Deltaproteobacteria bacterium
AATCCGTGTTGTACAAGCACAACATTTCTGTAATTCGTTGATATTAAAAGCATAATTTTCTTCTTGAAAAATAGTTTATGCAGGTTTTAGGTTTTATTATGAAGATGCGCAAGCCATTTTAACCGATGTTCATTGGTGATGGGCAGGTCTGAAAATATTTCGACCTGTGCGATTAGCCGTTAGCGATTAGCATTGATATGCAGGATGTAACATATAGAGAATTTCAGGGTGCAATACAAAAAAGTAATTGATAACAGGGTAAAATGGCATTTTTTGAATGTCGAATATCGAGCAGGGAATTATGAATATCGAAGGAACAGGACAAATTTGATCCTGAGGAACGGCTGATCGGGTTTGTCGCACGTGTTATTCGAACGGAAGAGTTATCGCCAAAAAGAAAAAATGACAAGACTTCGCAATTCTTCATTCGACATTCGACATTAAATCAGCATGTTAATTGAAAAGCATCCTTTATTTGAAAAATGTCCTTTTTTTTGTATTGCACCCGAATTTAATCAATATGTCAAAAAGCTGACCGCTAATGGCTAAAAGCTGACTGCACAGGACGAAATATTTGGGAGAAACCTCATAGTATACTTTAAACAACATATCCTTCTTGTTGTCCTTGCAGTCATATTTGTAATTACCGGGCATATTTTTCTGAAAGCACACCACAGATATGTCATCAGCCAGGATAAAATGGATGTATTTGGCAGGCGGATACGGCTGGTTAAACAGCAGAAAAGGGAACTGATGCGAATGAAACGCATCATAAAAAAGGAGCACGATATTGTTGACCGGGCACAGGTATTGGGAATTGTCAGAGATAACTGGGATTATTATAATGTCGATATAGAAGAACCTGTTTCATATCAAGAGGCAGGGGAGATCCTCAGTCAGGCTGTTAACACCGGCTCCTACTATTTCAAACCTGAAATATTGAAAATAAAAAAAGATATTACCCATAAAGCAGATAACAAAGAAGAATCGCCCTCACATTCTGCGGATTCGCGCGGAATAAAAGAGGGAGATATTTTCCTGACTCTTAAAGGGACATTTGCTGCCAGGCGAAGGTGATGATTAACAATCAGGGACATTATGCCATCAGGATGGATGGCGCTTTATACGTTTGCAGGGGAGATAAGATCGAAGAGGTCGAAGACCTAACAAACATCAGGGGAAACAGGCTGTTTGTTTCTGATCTTGACGGGGCCATATCCAGGGCCATGACTATTGAGGCCCCTTATAAATACGCAGAGGTGATGGTAAAAAAGCATCTTCAGGAAGCAGGAGAATTTGATGAACCCATAACTGTGGTTACCCACTGGAAAAAGAAAAAAGACGCAAATGCCACGGATATCTTTTTTACTGCCCTTGCCACTCGTCTCTACTACCAGTATATAGATCAGATAAAGGCACATGAGGACAGCATACTCCTTTTCCCTCTTTATTCGGTTCTGTACGGGGTATTGAAACGAATGAGAATGAGGGGACCTGATATTTCGGCAGTCATCTTTCAGCATGACAGGTATGCCGACCTTATTATAGGTTCCGGAAAGAGAATATTTTATGCGAACCGGCGCGTTGCCTTTGATGAGAATGAGGAACAGATCTCATCCCTGTGGGGCATGGTCATGTCGGATATTGAGCAAACGGAAAAGGGGTTCCGAATCAAGGTAAAAAAAATCCTGATGCTGAATTGGCTCAATTCTCATGCAGGGCCCAACCTGACGGGTGATACCGATCATGAATTATCTTATATGAAAGAGGAGGCCTTGTTTTTAAACGGTGAATCCTTTTCCGTTTCTTTTTTAAAGGCCCTCCGAATGCAGTCGGCATCAGATTCCGTTTCCGGAACGATTGAAAAAGCATCATATTGTTTTCAAAGATCTCTTCCATGCCTGAATATAATCTTTTTTTTATTCATCCTCACATTCATTATTGGTTGTCTGTGGTGCGACCATAAGGCCGGCTTGATTGAAACAGACCTGAAAAACAGGCGTGCTCAGGTTTCCGTTCCGGTCATGGGAGATGATATTTCAAACATACCTTCTTATGAGGATCATTTTGCTTTTATCAAAGAGCTTGAACAGTATCGAAAGTCTCCGTCATTCAAGCAGCTTATTAATGACCTCTCTTCTTCTTTCCCGGAAGGGATGCTTGCAGATATCGTCAAGGCCGATTACAACGGAAATGAGTTGAACGTAGAGGTTTTTGCCAGGATTAAAGCGCCATTTGATACGGCATATAAAAGCTGTCAAAGGTTTTCAAGGGCTATGCTCCGAAAGGGGTATACCCTGGAAAAAAGTGAGTTCAATACAGCTATTCAGGAATCCCGGTTCCTGGTAAGGTTTAAAAAGGGATAACAATGAAGACAAAACATTATGCTATTCCGGTAATGCTGATTGCTATGATTTCCTTCCTGAGTATCGCTGTCGGCATATCAAAAGAGATCAGCAACAAGGCTTATGGGGAACATGCCCCGGATGGCGGTTTTTCATCCCGGGCTGCCTCAGCCGTGCATGCCCGGACAGAGATTGATCAATTAGAAACGATCATGAACCGGTTTGAGAAGCGGCAGAAAAATATTGATTCTCCCCTCAGGCTCGGATTGTTTGGCTATGAGCCTGTTAAGGATAATCGGGCCTCAGGCAAGGATGAAACAAATCAACTGTCTTTTCATATTAAGTACCCTGTTTCACTGGCTTTTACAGACGAAAATAAAAGCTTTTGCGTAATTAAAGGACGTTTTTATAAGAGTGGAGCATCCCTGCCTGATGGAGGCAGGATCCTTAAAATTGAAAAAGACCAGGTACTTATCAGGAGACATAGCCTGAATGAATGGGTAACGGTAGGCAGATATGTCGGGGATTTAAATAGCGCCAATCCATAAATGGCTATTTCGGAGTCTCGCGGGCCGCTTACCTGCCCGATATCTGCGTTGCGCTAAAATTTTAATCCTCGAAATACTCAATGTATTCCTGTGGTTAAAATTTTAGAGCGCTTTGATACCGAATAAAATATCCTGTTTATGGATGGACACTAAATAATACGGAAGAGGATTTCAGAGATAATAGATGAAGACAATAACCAGACTTTTATTGTGTTTGATCTTTATTCTTGCCGGGGGATGCAGCATTGGTCCGGCCTCCGTTTATGATCCCGTACAACAATCACCTGAGTCTATTCCCAAACAAATAATTTCCGAATCCGATGAAATGGCGGAGATGCAGAAAGGAATAGTGAAAAACCTGGAAAAGAAAAGGCCGCGAAAGTTCCACCTGGAGCCGATCCTGCCGGTATATGATCCCCTTGAAGATCATATCGTATCTTTTTCCATGATCGATGAGGATCTCAAATTCCTGCTCTATTCTCTGGCCCGGTCAACAGGTATGAACCTTGTCATGCCCCCTGTCCTTGAAGATAAAAAGCGGTTGATCACGGTTAATTTTGATAAGGTATCCGCTGCCACCGTCATGAAGGAAGTGCTCAAAAGCTATGACCTCTATTATGAGGTCGACCGGAACGTAATAAGGGTCAAACCATATAAAGAAAAATTCTTCAATTTAAATTTCCTCGATACAAATGTGAATATGAATTTTGATGTGGGAGGCGATGTCCTCGGCGCAGGCGAGACTGAATCGGCCAGCGGGCTCTCAGGCAATTTCAAGCTCTCAGGGACTGCCGCAATAAAAGGAAACGCCTATGATCTGATTGAGCAGATGATAGGCCGGATGATATCCAGGGGCGGGAAATATTCACTAAACCGGTTATCCGGCAGTCTTTACGTCAAAGACAGCCCGGCATCTGTTTATGCTATTGCCGAATTAATCAACCATCTGAAAGAGATGCTCACAAGACAGATCCTTATAGATGCCAGGATTATTGAAGTCACCCTTTCAGATAAATATTCTTACGGTATTGACTGGAGCATTCTAAGAAGAGAAATGACAGGCGTAACCAAGCTAAACAATCTTTCCTGGGGTCTGGAACAAGGTCTTGTGATCAGCGGCGTCAGCAAGGCCTTTTCAGGTGAATCGGCGATTGATGCCTTAAGGACATTCGGAGACGCCAAAATAATCTCAAATCCCAGGATCCGGTCAAAAAATGGCAAACCTGCCATTATCAGCGTGGGAACTTCATATACTTATAAGAAAAGTGTTACAACAAAAAAGACTACTTCCACCTCTGAGACCGAAGAATCAACAGATGTAGATGTGTCAACTGTCTTTGACGGCCTTATACTGGGAATCATACCCTTTATTGAAGAAGACGGACATGTCACGCTCCTGATCAATCCGATAAAGAGTGACGTTGATCCGGAAAGTATCGAGCCTGTGCCGGTAACCGCGAATGCGGGTGATTCCATATCCCTGCCCGTAGTTCACATCAAGGAAATCAGCTCTACCATAGGCCTGTACAGCGGAGACACAGTTTTTCTTGGCGGATTGTTCTCTAAACACCACCAAACGATAAAAAAAGGGGTTCCCTTTCTTTCGGGTATACCCTTATTGGGATATCTGTTCAAAAATGAGTCGATGAGAGAAGAGACCAGGGAACTGGTTATGATATTGAATGTCTCTGTTATTTAAGCAATATCTGTAACCGTTCACGGGTTCAAAGGTTCAAGGTTCCATTCTTATCCCTGGACTGCATTTAGAATGTGTATTTACGAGAAGAGGGTTATCTTTGGCAGGTTTAAACCGGAATTTGGAGCCAAATTGGCAATTACTTGGGAAAATAAGCATTTGTGAGGACTTCGGGGCCTCAATGCCTTCTTTGCTTTTAACCCTGAACGGTTGAACCCTGAACCTCTGAGCGGTTACTAACATCCAAATGGGAATAATTCATAAGACACTAAGGAAGCCGCAACATGATTTAAACAAGGAGGACGCTGCTTTAAGATCCGGGAAAAACAGAAATGTCTATACCTTTCGCAGGGTCATCTTCTCTTCCCTTATCTTAATCGGAGCAGCGCTTCTTCTTGGCGGAGCCGCAGTTTATATCCTGCATGGGACAGGAGACAGCAGCGTCTACCCTGAGAAGAACAAACAGAGAGTATTAGCGGAAAAGTCAATTGAAAGAGAACCGAATAAAGATGATAAAGTTCAATCCCCGGCCACTATTTATAATGAAACCGGGAAAAAGGTTTCCATATCAAACCCTGAGGCAGGCTCAGGCGAAGATATCCCCACACATATAAAAGAAGCGCCTCAAAAAGAGGTCATACAGGGGAAATGCTGTCTTCCCATCTCCAAAAATGAGAAGATGTACTCAAATGACAAGACCTTTGCACGCTGCCGGCCGGCAGGGTCATTGATAAACGCTGATAAACAAGCCGTGACAAGGGAGTCTGCCGGCGATTTTTCGTCCGCGCCCAAAGATGAAACTCCATCAGATGATATGAATAAAAAAAAAGAGAAGGTTTTTGGATCTTTTTATAAAAAAAACAGGGCTGTAATAAATACGGGAAACGAAAAAATATCGGTTGCTTCCGACATAAGATCCGACAGGCAAGATAAAAGCGCCTGTGGTTTAAAACAGGGAACTACTCCGATTTCAATACACAAAAAAGGAGATGCCGTCAATAAAAGCGCAAAGATCTCCCGTCTTATCGCAGGGATTCAGACTGATATCCGTTCGGGTAACGATGACAAGGTAGAAACGCTTATTAACAGACTGGCCTTGCTAATAGGCGCTGAAAACGATTATATCATTAAACTCAAGGCCTACCGGTATATTACACAGGGAAACTATGAAAGAGCGTCTTCACTCCTTGGGTCAGTGCTGAAAAAAAGAAAGAATGATCTTGAGGCGGGAATCAATATGGCTATCCTTGAAATAAAGAAAGGCCGAGTTGAACAGGCAAGAAAAAGGCTTCAAAAGTTGAGAAATATTTACAAAGAAAATACCACCATACCTGACCTCTTGAGAAAAATCAGTTAATTTAAAGTGTTACGTAATAATGGTGCCGTAATTTTAAAACCATACGGTTACCGGTTGCAGGTCAGAGCTCAAAGAAAGCCTGATTTCATCGCAATTTCAACGTGAAGTGGCAAATCCGTGATGCAGCAGGTTTATCCATACGTAATATTGTTGAAAGAGAACGAGCGAACCCTAACCCTGAACCCTTAAACGGTTATCCACTTTTATATAACAGCAGAGGAATAAACCGCCATGACACATGACAAGTCCAAGATGCCCCTTGGTGTTATGCTGAAAAATAAAGGGCTCATTAACCAGGAACAAATCGATTTTGCCATTCAGGAACAGGGGGTTACCCGCGAGAAGATAGGGGAGATACTTGAAAGGCTCTGTTTTGTTACGGAATATGATGTAATAACCACGCTCTCAGACCAGGAGAGTATACCATATATCGATGTGAACGAGATAGCGCCTAAAGAAGAAGCCCTGAAACTGTTCAACAAGAAATTCTGCATCACCAATCAGTTTCTTCCTCTATATATTGAAGCCGGCTCATTAGAGGTTGCCGCATCCTCCGTATCAAATGCCAGGCTGGCGCAGGCAATAACAAGGCAGACCGGTTTAACGCCAAAATTCTACATCGCAGAAAAAAACAAGATAATTAATGCCATCAATAAATTTTACTATTTTGTTGAAAATCCTGTAGAAAAATTGATTGACAGGGAAGTCGGTCTTCTCTCAAAAGATCATGAGATGGTCAGAGGAACGGACAGGCTGATAGATAATATCCTGCATCTCGCGGTGAAGATGAGGGCTACGGATATCCATATCAGGCCATTAGCGCTTTCAACCAATATTTCATTCCGGGTGGATGGTGTAATGACATCCGTCTTATCTCTTCCCTCTGGTATGAGCAGGATAATCTCGGGGTTCAAACTAAAGGCGGATATGGATATCGCAGAGCAGAGACTGCCCCAGGACGGTCGTTTTTCCGAAACCATACTGAATAATGGTTATGATTTCAGGGTCTCAACCATCGTGTCTTCCCAGGGTGAGAATATGGTCATTCGAGTCCTGCCCATGGAGAGCGCCATTCTCGGTATGGCACAGTTAGGCTTTTATGAAGAACATATTTCTCTTGTTCAGCAGATGTTCAATGAACCATTTGGGATTATATTGCTTACAGGTCCTACCGGATCCGGGAAATCAACCACCCTTTATGCAGGGATAAGGAGACTTAACCTGCTTCAAAAAAATGTCCTTACTGTCGAAGACCCTATTGAATACGATATCCCCCTGCTGCGTCAAACCCAGGTGAATGAGAAGGCGGGCTATACCTTTGCAAGCGCTATTCGATATTTCCTGAGACATGATCCTGATGTTATCCTGATTGGCGAGATAAGAGACTCTGAAACTGCGGCGACAGCAGTTACTGCATCAAGTACTGGGCATCTGGTTCTTTCCACTCTGCATACCAACAGTGCTGTCAGCGCCATCCCCCGTCTGAAAGACCTTGGCGTGAAGTCTTTCTTGCTCGCGGACTCATTGATTGGCGTAGTCAGCCAGCGACTTGTCCGTAAAATCTGTAACGTATGCAAGGAACCTTACGCCCCTTCCGAATGGGAAAAGGAATATCTTAAAGACCCCTCCATAAAAGAGCTTTACAAGGGACGTGGGTGTGATGCCTGTAACGGTTCGGGCTACTTCGGCAGGACCCTTGTCTATGAAATTCTTACCATAAACAAAGAACTTGCAATCCTTATTGATCAGGATTCCGATTTGAGTCTGATCCTTGAAAAGGCGAGGCAGGCGGGGTTTGCAGGCATCCGGGATATTACTGTCGCAAAGGTAAAAGAGGGAATCACGACAACCGGGGAGGCTGTTCGGGTTCTTGGAAATATCAGGCAGTTTTAGGCCTGTATTTGCGGAATCGTATATCGATTAGGGACGAGGACGAAATAACATCCCCAGGTGGGCGCACAGATTCAGGTCAGGTTTGTTCGATCTAAAAACGCAACTTGAACTGCTACGGTTTTTGTTATGAATTATTTCAGATATAAACTTATAGAGTCCGTGGGGAGGGTATCGTCCGGTATTATTAAGCTCCCTTATAATGAGGTACTGTCAGCTACTTCCCATCTTGAAAGAGAGGGAAGCACAACTATATATGTCAAAAAGCTGGGACAGTTAAGCGCTTTTTTACTTAACTTCAGCTCTTTCAGATTCATTAAAAAAGTGGACAGGAATTTCCAGGCCGAATTCCTGGGCAACGTTTCAATGATGCTTCGATCCGGCGTACCCCTTATCAGCGCTTTGGAAGAGGCGGCAGCCGGCTCGGATAAGCCTGATTTCGAGCTGTATATAAAAGAAATAATATTTAATATCCAGGGCGGAGCGAGCTTTTCGGAAGCAGCGGAGAAATACAGGCATGTTTTCTCGGATACTTCCATTCAGCTTATCAGGCTTGGCGAAGAGACAGGCAGGCTCAGCGAGACATTGATGGATGCCTCGGAACACTTAAAAAGGATTCAGAAGATCATAAGCGATACAAAGCAGGCGCTGATATACCCGGGTTTTGTTTTCGGTGTTATGGGCGGAGGTCTCCTGTTCTGGTTTTGGTTTGTCGTGCCCAAGATAATATCCCTTTTTACGCAGATGGATGTTACACTGCCTGCTCTTACGGTCTTTCTCATCAGTTTGTCGTCCCTTGTTCAGGATAATATCCTAAGTATTATTTTGGGGCCTGCTATCTGCATCCCGACCATTATTTTTTCCTGTAAGAAAAACCGGCGTTTCAGAAAAACGACCGATATTATTCTCCTGAAACTGCCGATTTCCAGTTCAATCATATCAGCATCAAACCTTGCATTTATCACTGAATATCTCAGCCTCCTGCTCAATGTGGGCATAGATATCATACGTTCTGTGGAAATTCTTCAAGGTTCAATGAAAAATGAAGTCTATCGTGAGCAGCTTACGGAAATAATGGCCGGCATAAAAAGAGGATCGGGTATTGCCGAATCTTTTAAGAAGGCATCAATTTTCCCGACCTTTGTAGTAAGGATGATCCATGTCGGCGAGCAGAGTGGCAGCCTTCCTGAGCAATTGGTTACCATTGCAAAAGATTACAGGGAAAAGCTTTCAGTTCTTGTTGCCTCAATCGGAAAGATAATTGAACCTGTAGTAATTACAATAGCAGGCGCCATGTTTGCTGTTATTATTGCGGGTCTTTTTCTGCCGATCTACGATCTGGTCAGCACACTCAGCACGAGGTAGAGATGGTTTAGCGTATGCCGACGCAGAGCGTCTCGAATTACCCTAACGCAAGAGCATTGGAACGGCCTGCCGGATTATCAAGGAGATCGCTATGTATTTGCCGTTAAAAATAAAAAAGAAGGATTATACGGTATCCGGTTTCACCCTCATTGAAATGGCCGTGGTTATGGTCATAGTGGGGATTGTTGTATCCATTATCGCAACCGTCCTTCCATCTCTTATCCTGACATCAAAGGTCAAAAAGGCCCGCGCCTTGCTTGAAAAGGCGGATTATTCCCTTGAAGGCTATCTAATTGCCAATAACAGGTTACCCTGTCCTGATATAGATGGTGATGGAATAGCCGACCCCAATAATGGCAATGACTGCAACTGCTACGCAGGCGATCTTCCGTATCACTCTATCGGTCTGTCAAACGGAAATGATGTATGGGGGAATCCTATTCGTTATAGTGTTTATGGGGCAGCAGGCAGTCTTCCTGTTATTGATCTTACAAACACCTTTGCGAGTGCGGATGAATTTCGTGACAAGGGTTTGATCCCTGCTGAAAATGAGATTGCAGCCGGGGATGATGGAATCTTGGGAACAGGAGATGATGGTTTTTTCAGCGCTAAGGCATACACCACTTTTACCGACATAAATGATTCACCTGTTTCATTAACAAACGCGGGTCAGGCATATATCCTTATCAGCGGCGGTCCCAAGGACCTGAGTCAGCCCCCGGGATTTTTTGACGATTTGAATGATACTGCGGATCTCCAGTTCGATGCGCCAAACAAGCTCCTCTCACCCACCTATGATGACCTTGTAAGGGCAAGGTCTGTAAGCTATCTGCTTGGCCGATATTCCACAGGCGGAGCGGCCGGAGGCCCAAACGGTGTTATCGGAGAAAATGCATATCCAAACGGCTGCAGCAACGGCGTTGATGATGACGGGGACGGGTATATAGATTGTGATGACCAGGATTGCTGGAATGTTCCTTCATGCGGCGCCGGCGGAGAGAACGTCCGGATTACTACATCGAATATTCCATCAGGAATAATTAACAGCAACTATTCAGTGGGCTTCCAGGCAACGGGGGGAATAATACCTTACGAATGGACACTTATAAATAATGGCGGATTTACCGACCTTTTCCTGAACACCTATACCGGTGCTCTTTCAGGCAGGCTTAACCAGTGCCCTGGCGCCTATACCATTCAGACTATGGTTGAAGATTCGACACTGCCTTCGGATGGAGGACCAAAAAATGATACCAAGTCATTTTCTATTACTGTAACAGCGGACATGTCAGTTGCGAGGACAAGCGGGTCAGGAACAGTTATTATGTGGGACAGTCCCTCCCGGCAGGAGTCATTCAAGGCAAACGGAGGTCACCTTGGATCGATCGGCTGGACACTCGATACCGGCGGCGCTGCAGGCTTTTATTGCGTTTCAACCGGAGATGATACATGTAATATTATAAAGAAAGAGGAAACTACTCCAGGGACGTATAACTTCCGTTTGACTGCCGCCGACCATGATTGTTCAGGAAACAGCGCTGATATTGGCCTGACGGTTGAAGTTACAGAAGCGGGCGCCGGCCCTTCCTATTCCAAAGATCTTGTGGCTGAGTGGCGTTTTGATGAGTGCAGTTGGGACGGAACAGAGGGTGAAGTACAAGATGCAGGAGATGCCATGCTTGATGGAACAGCCGTAAATGGCGCATCTACCATCGGTACCGGGAAAAACTGCAGAGCAGGCATATTTGACGGGGTAAATGATTATATCACGGTTCCCGACAGCCCGGAATTACGACTCGGCCGGGGTATGACCGTTGCGCTCTGGCTGAAAGTAAATAACGACGCATCCACCTCGGTACGCCTGGCAGGGAAGGGCAATTTGAAGTATCGTAATTATGGCCTGTGGCTATCTGCTGATGGAACAATACTGTTCCAGATCTACTCCAAAAAAGAAAAGGGCAATGCACGGACAAAGATTAAAGTAAACGATGGCAACTGGCATTATATTGCAGGGGTATATAATGGTTCCGTCATGAAGGTTTACATAGACGGCAGAGAGCGTGCGTCTTTAAATTTCACGAAGTCTCCATATACATCTAATGATGCTTTTCTCATTGCCTACGACGGTTTTCACAGTTATTTTAACGGAAAAATAGATGAAGTTATGCTCTTTAACAAGGCAAAGACAGAGGAGGAGATAACAGACCTGTACAAAATGGCCAGGACATCATGCTCGGGAGTTTGTTACACTGCCCCGGCAGCCGAATACAGGATGGAAAATTACCCCTGGTCCGGAGAGAAAAACGAGGTCAGGGATTCAGGTTCGGGCGCAAGCAGCGGCATGGCCGCTTCTTGCGGCTCAGGTGATATTCCCAAACAAACTTCCGTTACAGAGGGAAAGGTCGGAAGGGCGGGTATTTTCAGCAGGATCGACGCGGATAACGGCGGATACCTTGACATTGGGGACCCCTCTGACGGGGACCTTGATCCGGGAACAGGACAATGGACAATCTCCGGCTGGATAAACTGGGACGGATCATCAGGAGAAAACATCATATACAACAAGGAGAACCTGTATGAAGCGAGAGTAAGCGGAGGATATGTACGGTATGCCTGGCAGCCGGACTGGAATTGGGATGGAGAAAATTCATTTTCCGTGGCGCGGGGTACCTGGACTTATGTGACAACAGTTTATGACGGCCATGAACAATTACTCTACCAGGATGGCATAAATGTCTATTCCAGGCGGCAAACAGGCGCTATCGGACAAAACAGCAGCAAACTCCTCATCGGAGCTCGCGGAAGCAGCAAACCCCGTAATTTCTTCGGCGGCATGATCGATGAGATAAAGATATATAATCGGGCCCTCGCAGAAAACGAGATAAAAAAAGATCGGGATGAAACCCGGTAGCGCCCGTCCTGGAAAAATTTCAACCTGTGCGGTTAGCCGTTAGCGATTAGCATTAATATGCAGGATGTAACATATAGAGAATTTCAGGATGCAATGCAAAAAAGTAATTGATAACAGGGTAAAATGGCATTTTTTAAATGTCAAATATCGAACAGGGAATCATGAATATCGAAGGAACAGGACAAATTTGTTCTTGAGGAACGGCTGATCGGGTTTGTCGCACGTGTTATTCGAACGGCAGAGTTATCGCCAAAAGGAAAAAGGACAGGACTTCATAATTCGCAATTCCTCATTCGACATTCGACATTAAATCAACATGTTAAACGAAAAGCATCCTTTACCTGAGAAATGTCCTTTTTTTGTATTGCGCCCTAATTTAATCAACAGGTCAAAAAGCTGACCACTAATGGCGAGAAACCAACTGCACAGGACGAAAAATTTTATCTGGTTATTGGGCATCCTCCATTCAAGCTCAAAGTTTAATCCAAAATTGCACTTCTCGTTCCCGCGCTCCAGCGTGGGAATGCATACCATCCGGTTTCCACACCGGAGCATGGGAATCAGCGAGTTGGAATTGTTGCATAAACATCCGACACCTTGACAATATTCTCATCCTTCTATACCTTGTATTCATAAAAACAATCTTGTTCGATCTCACAGCCTGAATTATTTTCATAGGAGGCTGTCCGGGAATGGCAATTTTTTCAAAATCAAGGCTTGCTCAAAAAATTACCGCAGACATCCAGTTGATATTTTGAGGGTAATTTTTTGAGTATAACGCAGAGTTTGGGAAAAAGGGCATTCCCGGACAGCCTCCTGTAATACTGTAACGCTGAGAAATAAATCCCATGCAACTAATTGATCAGTATAACCGGAGGTTGAATTACCTGCGAATCTCCATTACAGACCGTTGTAATCTTAACTGTATTTATTGCACGCCAAGACAAGGATTTACCAAATTGAGGCATAAGGATATCCTTACCTACGAGGAGATCCTGCGTCTTTCAAGGATTGCCATAAAACTTGGCGTCAACAAAATACGTTTAACAGGAGGGGAACCGCTTGTACGCAGGGGGATATACGAATTCATTCCCCGGTTAGTCAGTCTCCCCGGGCTTGAAGACGTATCTTTAACAACAAACGGAATTTATCTCAAGGATAATCTGAAAAAGCTCAGGTCTTCAGGGATAAAAAGATTAAACGTAAGTCTGGACACCTTGAAGAGAAAAAAATATCAATATATTACCGGCCACGATGGATTGAGGCAGGTTCTGGATGGCTTAAGCCTGGCGAAGGAACTCGCTTTTGAGCCGATTAAAATCAATGTGGTGGTAATGAAGGGCATAAATGACGATGAAGTAACAGACCTTGCAAGACTCTCATTAGTAGAGCCGTATCATATCAGGTTCATAGAATATATGCCCTTAGGCGCTTCCAATACAGTTCATTTTTCATATCATGTTCCAAGTTCCCGGATAAAAGTCGAGGTCTCCAGGCCGGGAAATCTTATACCTGTCCAAAAAAGCATGTACGACGGGCCTGCAGAACGTTTCAGGTTTAAAGGGGCGCCTGGAGAAATAGGATTCATAAGTCCCATTACCCATAAATTCTGTCATCAGTGCAACCGGCTTCGCCTCACGGCGAGCGGGTGTTTAAGACCGTGTCTCTTGTCTAATCAGGAGGTGGATATCAAAGGCCCTATGCGGGCCGGGGCTTCGGAAGAAGAACTCTCCAGGATCTTTTTGAAGACTGCTTTGAATAAACCTTATGCACACCACGTATCTTCCCTGAACCCGATCCCGGTTACTGCTCAGATGTCTTCCATTGGTGGATAAATACTATAAGCGCTTATGATATCTCTAATCCCCGCTCTGATTAAGGTCATTTTTGTGTTTGCCCTGATTCTTGCCCTGAACAAACTCAGGCTTTCTCTGAGCCTTTCGCTTTTTGCCGGTTCCGTGGTTCTCGGACTCATTATGAGATTAGGGCCTTTTGAGATGGTAAAAAGTGTGTTTTTCAGCCTGATTAGTTTGCAGACAATAAGCCTGATTCTTATTATATGGTTTATTCTTGTTATTAGCCGGCTTATGAAGGAAAGCAGCCACCTTGACAGGATACTTGACAGTTTTGGCAAAATCACAAGTGACGCACGCATAACGAGCCTTGTAATGCCTGCCCTTATCGGTCTTTTGCCCATGCCGGGCGGAGCCCTGTTTTCTGCTCCAATGGTTCAATCAGCCCTGGGTAAAAACAACATAACAGGTGAGGAAAAAACCGTAATAAATTACTGGTTTCGCCATATCTGGGAATACTGGTGGCCCCTTTATCCGGGAGTTGTCCTCGCAGTAGCTCTCCTAGATGTGGATTCATGGCGTTTTATGGTTCAAATGGCCCCCATGACTTTGGTTACGGTCATTGCCGGAATTGTATTTATCCTGAGGCCGGTTGGCAGAATAACTATTGATCACAAAGAAAGCATATCCCTCACGGGCACAAAAGGCTTTTTATGGGAAATAATGCCGATTTTGATTATTGTTCCGGTAATTATCGTTTTGGCATGTCTGACCGCTCTTCTTGCTCTTTTTGGGATTGATGTCAAAATAAGCGGTGCAGTCTCAATACTGCCGGGCCTTGTAATATCCATAATCTGGGTATGCACCGCAAATCATATTCCATCAGCAAAGGTTTTCCCTGCTTTTAAGGATAAAAAGATTTTCCCTATGGTTCTTCTTGTTGCAGCCATCATGGTCTTTAAGGGAATCATGGTGGACAGCCATGCAGTTATACAAATTCGTGATGAATTGGTTGCCTATAATATTTCCGCTATGCTGATAATTTTGATTATTCCCTTTTTTTCGGGTTTTATTACAGGGATAGCTATCGGATTTGTCGGGATATCTTTTCCGCTTATCATTCCTCTGTTTCCGACCAGTCAATCTTTTGATTATCTTTCTTATGCGGCGCTTGCATACACATTTGGATATATGGGGATGATGCTTTCACCTGTTCATCTTTGTTTTCTCGTCACCAAGGATTTCTTTAATGCAAATCTGTTACGGTGTTACCGTCATCTCATCCTGCCTGCCCTCGCGGTTATGGCCATGTCAGTTATGATATTCCTGATTTCGAGGGCTATAGGACTTGAGTTGTAAGGAACAAGGACAAATTAACTCCCCAACCATGCATAACAGCTTCAAGGCATCTTTGCCCGATCTGAAAGTACAAAAATATTTAAATAGCTCACTATTCCTGCAACTTTTGCGTTTTTAGAGCGAACAAACCTGACCTGAATCTGTGCGCCTGCCTGGGGATGTTATTTCGTCCTCGTCCCTAAAGACCTGGCAGGATGATGTTGTGGGGAGGTCTTTCTTACCTGCTTGCCATGATAAAACAACTTCGGATAAGCTCGAAGTGGTTATTGTGATTGCGGATTTTCCACCATGTATGTCCTTTTTTATCGATCTTCCATGCCGGCAGAAAGCCGCCTTTTTTTCCGGTTATTAGTGAGGAAATATTATCAATGCCTCTTCCGGCAAATGGTCCTCTTGTGGTTCCTCCAAGCCAGTCTTCTTCTCTTGCGACATCCTGGGACCATGAAAATGGGTCAGAAAATAAAAATTGTGCATTTTCTTTTTGGGCGACCCTGTTCATTTCCTTTAAATGCAATAGGGGAAAGGGGAGTTTATCAACAAGATTGAGAGATGCAAGAGAGGAGAAGCAGCCTGACCGGAAAGGCAATAATTGCACGTCTCCAACAATAAATTCCACCTTATCGCTGTTCCATGTTTCCGGTATTTTGATGTCCCTTTTTTCCATCAGAAACCCTTCTTCCCGCATCGAGAACCTCAACTCGCGTTCTATCATTAGCCGCCGAGCTTTAAATATAAACTGTTTTGAGTAATCAATGCCTACAACAAATTCACTTTTCCTTGACATTTCAAAGGTATGTCTTCCAACGGAACAGCCGGCGTCTAAGGAAAGGCCCGGCTTGTGTCTGAATAGTCCTGCCCATTTATTATACGCGGAATCTTCATCCTTATCCTCTGACAGATCCGCATAATGACTCCACAGGTAAGATGATATAATGGAAGGGATTTCATAAATAGAGGTGGTTTTGTTGATCTTTTGGCGTGAAGGAGGAAGGAGGCAGGCTATTCCATCCTTGACGGGATATCTTGTTCCACAATGACTGCACTGAAGAAAGCCTGACAAAACATCATTGCCGCAACTTTCTATAACATGGCAACTGAGTTTGTTTTCTCTCGGAAGGCAGGCTGGACAAATAAGAAAATCGATGAGAATGGCCTTCATCAAAAGACCTCCGAACACGCTTCAATAAAAAAGGGGAGAGCAAAAAGAATCTCCCCTTTCGGGTTACAAAATTCATTTCGGAATTATGCCGGCGCGTGGCATGCCGGCGCATGGCATGCAGGCGCGTGGCACGCAGGAGAATGGCACGCAGGCGCGTGGCACTCAGGGGCGTGGCACTCAGGGGCGTGGCAAGATGGTGCGTGGCATGCAGGAGCATGGCAGCTTGCAGCATATGAAACCTTTTTTTCCACCTCTTTGATCTCTATCATCTTATTCACCTCCTTTCTTCTATGGTTATGAGGTTACTCCATGTTCAGGCAACCTCTTTTCCCAAAAACATTTATGGCCTCTACACAGGCCTTATAAAAATCACCAGGACTCACATCAAGGCCATAATGGCCATAAAGTTCCTGAGAAATCACACCAATCTCTTTTTTCCCGTCGCACAGGTCAAGTAAATCCCCGGCAAAGGAGTTTATTTCCAGGACATTTAATAGTTCATCGTCCTGTTTGAAAAGAAGCAGGGTCTTTTGTGGAGGGTACTCTTTTTCGAAAGCGCCGGATGTAAAATCCATTATGATCTCAGGGATATTAAATGCAAAATTTTCTATAATCATGTTTTTGCTTTTTAGCGGTCTGAATTCGCGAATCTGCTCGGGGTCTATATGAAATGAGTTTTTACAAGGGGTGAATTTTCCAACTTCGAGAGCAAGATTTTCGTATTTAAGAATATCAGGGAAATGTTTCCGCTCCAACACCCTCTTTTTTCTTAACATGTCAGAGATAAAATCCCTGAAATAAAGATAGCACTCCTGAGGAGATAATGCACAAGCCTCTCTTTTTAAATATATTTTAAGCCAGTTAAGCCACCCGATAAAAAGGTCTGAAACTGATCTATGACACTCAAGGCTTAACAGTAAAAAAGTCTTTGGGTATAATTTGACTATCAAGGGAAAACAGGTTGCAATAAGATTGAGTTCCTCCAAAGAACGTCCGGGACAGGGTAGATTATAAAAACTGCTGAATATGGCCGGATCGGAATTGATTAATTTTTCATCGGATTCTATTCGTTTTCCACCGTCAAATTCAAGTCCAAGGGCAAAATAGGTATCTACCCCACGAACAAGAAGCTCGCCGTATCTATTTGCGAGATCCGTCCCCGGCAGGACTGTCGGCATCTGAATTAAAGGATTATTATTTCCCACTATTCCGGTTTTAAGGGCCATGCACAAGGTTTCGTCAATATCCTCTTTTTCCTCTTCAGGGAATCCGATTATAAAACTCAAGGTAGGAATGATCCCCTGGTCCGACGTTTCCACTACACGCTGGCAGAGTATCTCCCTGTTAATATTCTTTCGTATAAAGGCCAGTGTTTTCTTTGATCCCGAATCAATTCCATAGCACATGGATTCACACCCGGCCTCTCTCATCAATTTTAAAAGAGGAGCATCGACACTGTCAAGCCTTGAAATACAATACCATGGCAGGTGATTCAATCCTTGTTCAATCACCCGGTAACAGAAAGATTCTACAAAACTTCTCTTAACGGTAAACTGGTCGTAAGAAAGGAGAAAACACTCAGCATAAAAATTATTAAATAGATTTTCCATCTCGCAAACAAGGCGGGAAACGGAAATAGTTCTGGTCGTGCGCCTCCAGAGAATTGATTCAGAGCAATAGATGCAATTATGAGGACAACCTCTTCCAACCTCCAGTATAGCAATACTTCTTGGGAGATTGCAGGCATCGCGGTATTCGGAAAAGGGAGGCAAGAAACTGTAATCAGGAAAGGGAAGTTCATCCAGATTCGGGATCAAATCCCTATCCTTATTCCGAACAATTTTATCTCCACAGCGAAACGTAACGCCTGCAACACCTGCTGCATTTTCTCCTGATTCATAACGATCGACCAGTTTTTTAAAAGTTATTTCTCCTTCTCCCCGGACAATAGCATCAACAAACGGAAAACGTTCAAGTGTTATCCGGTCAACAAAAGAGGCATTATGCCCACCGATTACTATTTTAACATCATTTTGTTTATCCTTAATCTCTTTACTGATCCTGATTACACCGGGATATGTGGTGCATTGTGCTGAAAACCCTATTATATCCGGTTCTTCATTAAGTATTTCATGAGCGCAATCCCTATAAATATTTTTACTCATTCTGAGGGTGCCCCGGCGAATTGCCAGTACAAAATCAATAAGGACAACCTGATGGACGGAACCTTTAAGCGCTGTTGCCAGATTAATCAGTCCCAAAGGGGGCAAATTATACATCGGTTCAAGATAAAAAGGAGGGAATACAAGCACAATTTTCATAAGCTTATCAAAAAAAGGGCACACAAAGTAGAGACGATGCATGCATCGTCTCTACATGCTAATCCCACAGGTCGAAATGTTAACAGATGAGTAAATACTATTACCTAAAACCTGCAAGTGTCGAGTTTGCCGAAGACCTGCCTGCTGCAGGCAGGTGCAAGGCGGCAAGGGCGCAGACGTACTACGATACTTCAAGTC
>JAGGXA010000167.1 GCA_021163285.1 Deltaproteobacteria bacterium
CGGCCATGCCAGGAGCACATTTCCGTTTTTATGAAGAGTTAAATGATTTTTTGCCGGAACAAAGAAAGAAGACCGACTTTGAAGCGGGATTCAAAGACAAAAGGACTATAAAAGACATGATTGAGTCAATAGGAGTTCCTCATCCGGAAATAGATCTGATTCTGGTAAATGGAAAGTCCGTGAATTTCGATTATATTCTCCGGGATAAAGACCGTGTAAGCGTATATCCCACCTTTGAATCCATAAACATTGCAGATGTTACACGTCTCAAAAAAAGACCATTAAAAAAGTCCCGATTTATCGCAGATATTAATCTAAGAGATATTGTCAGGTATATGCGCGCCATGGGCCTTGATCTTTATTTCGATCCGTCACTCCCCCCTCGCGGGATAATAGAAATATCGAAGAAGGAAAAGAGAATTATACTTACAAAGAGCAAAAAACTCTTAAAATTCAAGGACGTAACCCACGGAATCTTTTTAAGGCCGGGCTCAACCGAAGAGCAGATAAGATATGTCATTGATTACCTTGATATTAGAATGGATGTAAGGCCATTTTCAAGATGCCTCGGTTGCAATAACCTGTTGGAAAACATTCAAAAACAAAAAATAAAAGATAGAATTCCTCCCAAAACCATGGCATTTTGCAATAAATATTCATACTGCAGGAGATGCGATAAAATATACTGGGAAGGAACTCATGTCTTTAGGATGAAAAAGGTAATAGAAAAAATCCTTGGCCGGTAAATTGAAAGATTTTGAGCTGCGCCTTTAGAAAATACGGCTGCCAACGTAAGGCGGGACAGTTGTTTTGGCGGATTCGTCGCTTACGCTCCTGAAACCACCCTACATCGGCTGCCAAGTGAACTTTGCATGGTGGATTAAACGAAGCGAATCCACCAAAAAGCGGAAAGTGTCCCGCTTTAAGTTGGCAGCCGAAAATACGTTTATTAGCCGCAGATACACACAGATATTTTGGCCTGCCGAAGCCTGCTTCTTCTCATGAAATCAAAGAGCTTTCTTAAACTGCCTGACCGAAAATTCATACCTGTCAACCCCTGATTAGGGACGAGACAGTTTCTGCTCACATCCTGGCTGTATCAGTTTGTAGAGGGGGAAAGAGATATATCCTCGCAGCCGGGTACGGGTGTTTGGTAATGACAACCTAAAATTGACCACCTGTGAACGGTTACGAATAAAAAAACAATGTACAAATGATCCGGTTTTTTTTATTCAAAACAAACGCTTTTTAAGGTATATTACCAAACACGGGTGGAATCTTTCGGCAGCTTAAATTTTGTTAAAATCGGTCTTGACAGGGGGTACACTTAATTTGAACAAGATCAGAGTCCTAAAAAATCCTGTGCAGGAATATGCATGGGGATCAAAAACAGTGATACAGCCCTTCCTTGGAGAATCGGGGAGCCGGTACAAGAGGATAGCTGAACTCTGGTTGGGCGCTCATCCTTTGAACCCTTCATCCGTATTGATTAATAAAAACTGGGAACCGTTAGATCAGTTTATCAGCAGGGATCCGGAATTGATCCTTGGCAAAGGTGTTTCAGATAAATTCTTTTGCAGACTCCCTTTTTTATTCAAGGTACTTGCCGCGGACAGACCCCTTTCGATCCAGGTACATCCGGATCTTGAGCAGGCAAGGAAAGGATTTGAACAAGAAAATAGAACAGGGGTGTCTGTAAACGCATCAAACCGGAATTACAGAGATAGTAACCGTAAACCTGAAATACTCTTTGCCCTGACGCCATTTGTGGCCCTGAAGGGGTTCCGCAAGGTCGAAGAGATAATACAATTGATGGGTAAGGCTTTTTATCCGGTAATTTCGACGGAAATTGCTCAGCTAAAAAAAATGCCTGACGCCTCTGGACTTAAGCGTTTTTACTCATCCATAATGACAATGGATAGATCACGAAAGGAACTGCTTGTCAGTAAAGCGGCAGGTATTGATGAAAATCAGGCAGCGGCTGACCCCGCTTTTTCATGGATGATTAAGCTCAGCCGTGAATACCCCGGTGACACAGGGATGGTTTCTCCCCTGATTTTTAATTTATTGCATCTGAAACCTGGAGAGGCAATTTTTCTTAATGCAGGCGAACCTCATGCCTATCTTCATGGTGCAGGCATCGAGCTGATGGGCAATTCGGATAATGTACTCAGGGGGGGGCTGACGTTTAAGCATATAGATGTTATGGAATTTCTTAAAATAACTAATTTTAATCCCGAACCTGTAAGCCTGATCTCTCCTCAAAGACGTGGCGACAGTGAGATGGTTTTCTTAACTCCTGCAGAAGAATTCGAATTGTCCATGATAATGGTAGATGATGGAAGTCCATTTCAAAGCGATCTCAATAGAAGTGTGGAGCTTATGATCTGCATGGAAGGAAAGGCGGATATTATTGATATGAGAAGCGCTGAATATTTCGCTTTGAAAAAGGGGAACTCTGTTATTATTCCCTCTGCGGTTACAGGGTATCGTATTAAAGGGAATGCAACTCTATATAAGGCGTCTGTTCCCCTCTCATCTTAGGGTTCACGTATGGCTTTTTCAATGGATTATTATGCAGAAGCAGGTTCCGAACCTGCCCCTGTCAACTCTGAACCGTCAATCGTGCACGGCTGTTTTCTCCTGTGATGCTCTCTTTTTTTGTTGTCAGACAGAGCCAGATAAAAAGCTCCTGCCGCAAGTTCTGCGCAATGGTAATTTTCAGAGGGTAATGTTTTCAGAAAATTGATCACATCATCAGGTGTGATTTTCCAGGCATCTTCGATTTTTTTCCCCTCTGCAAGATATGCGATCGTATTCGCACATGCATTGGTATTTATGCAGCCGGTGATGTCAAAAGATACTGATTGGATGCGACCTTCCTGTATAGAGAGAAAAAATTCCACTGTGTCACCGCATATCCCTGTCCTTTTTCCATAAGCATCGGCATCCTTAGGTTTCTCCCGCCTGTCCATACTAAATGCCATTTTTAGATAATTGAGTGAATGCTCTTGCCAGAAATCAAATTTTCGTTGGGGTAACGACACTTGCTATTCCTTTCAAATCAGCTAATTTTAAACTTTATGTTTTTGATTAAATGGAGAATAAATCAAAGGGGGCTGCATGTCAAGGAAGTTGTCCCTGACTATCCGCAGCCCTGGAGGAAGAAGGACATACCGCTTTCAAGTTTGATAAAATGGAAGATTATGCTAATGTTTTCAAGCGGTGCAGTTAGGGGCTCGCACAAAATCAATATATCATATCACCCTTATATATCATATCAACTTTTAACCTTCAACCTTCAACATTCAACCTTTGAACCCGTGAACGGTTACCCCATAACTTAATATTTTGCCTATCAGGAAAACAGGTGAATATGGATAGTACGCAGCAAAATAAAGGCAGCAGGTTAGTGTCAAATTCGAAGAAGTCGAAGTTACAGAAAAGATCTGTTTCCAGGTGGACAATATGCAAGGGCTGGCTCATAGAGATGGTCATCATCCTGGTTGCGATGATTTTCGTAAGTGTTGGTGTTAATTATTTTCGCCCAAACGGTCTTGATTTTTTTAAACGGCCTTTATCCGAAGATGCAGAGAGTTCTTTGATCACAGTCAGAGCCGTTTCACCTAAAGAGGCGTTCAAAAAATACCAGGGGGGCAAGATCTTATTTATAGACGCGAGGTATTATGAAGATTTTTTAAAAGGACATATCAAAGGAGCGTTAAACCTGCCTTATCACCGGTTTGATGAGAATTTTGA
>JAGGXA010000090.1 GCA_021163285.1 Deltaproteobacteria bacterium
CTTTATGGCCGCATCAAATTAATGCGTGATATACAACCACAACATTTCTGTAATTCGTTGATATTAAAAGCATAATATTTTTCTTGAAAATAGTTTATGCAGGTTTTAGGTGAAACAGAATCAGCAATTTATGCCTGAACGAAAAAGATAGTTTACGTCCAGACACTAAACTTATATCAGCCTTTAAAACCACGGGATTCATACTCTGCAAAAGTCAATTGAGTATTAAAAGCCCCTTTGGGATGAAGAATCACCTCTTTGAAACCTTTGAAACTGCCAAGGTCCCTGTCTATCCTGCCTATAACCTTAAGTCCATGTTTTTCAGATTCTTTTGTTGCAAGATCCTCATCTTTTACTCTGAACGAGATGGCCATTACCCCTTCCCCGGCAGTTTCGATATATTTTGCAAGGGGAGCATCAGGGGTTTCAGGCGCAACAATTTCGAGCCCTTCAGCGCTCATAATACTGCGGGTTCCACCCAGTTCATGTACTACACCAAGGTCTTCAAAAGTGGTGTCAAGCAGTTCTGAAAAAAATTCTCGCGCCTTTTCCAGGTCTTTTACAGCAATAACTACATGGTCAATACCTTCCTGTTTCATAATTACCCCCTATGTTATGATAAGATTCATAAATATACATCCTTGATTCCTGATTCAGGTACTAAGGGAACGGGGACAGATTAACTTCCCCAACCATGCATCACAGCTTCAGGCCATCTTCGCCCGATCTAAAAGTACAAAAATCTTGAAACAGCTCACTATTCCTGCAACTTTTGTGCTTTTAGATCGAACAAAACCGACCTGAATCCGTGCGCCTGCCCGGGGATATTATTTCGTCCTCGTCCCTATGTTCAAAAGACTAAAAAAATCGGAGCAGTGTGTCAAGGATGAATCTGCTGCAGTATGCAAATCAATTGGCAAATCCCTAACGCATCAAATCCATAATTTCAGTAATATCATCGACCTTTTCTATTGATTTAATTTTATCGATTAACAAATCAATATTATTCTCCGGTATGCTCATCTTTGCTGCGTTTCCAAACTTGTTTTCGAGTTCTTCAACGCTCAGAGGATTTTCCGGGTGGCCCTTCTGCTTTCGTCTATAGTCTTTATATTCCGTACCGTCTTTCATTATGACTGATACCCTTGCGCCAAAACCCAATGCATCAACAAGATGGGCATCTACTTTATTTCTCAGGTTGACCACTCGGGGATCATGCAGCTTTTCATCAACAAATTTATCTAACCCGACATTCTCCTCAATAAGGGCAAGGGCCGCAAGAAACCAGAGACTGAATTTAATCTCCCTTCCAATCACGGGAGACTTATTGCCCGCGGCGGTAAATGCAACCGGCCCTGTTTCAATTTCAACTTTTTCTATATTATCTATATCCGGATGATGTTTATCCCTGATCTCCTCCAGGAGACCTAATGTTCCATGCACTCAGGCACAAGTGGCATACGGCTTGAAACACATATCCAGAAGGTGGTATTTCGATCCTAAATCCTGCAGCACTATTTCTTCATTGGGTGTCTCAGTAAGCACGGAAAACAGTCCGAGCTCCCCTTCTATTATTTCCTTTGAACTGGTAAAGCCTTTTTCCGCCAATAATGCGGATAATACTCCATCCATTGCACACTTGCCCGCATGAAAAGGTTTGGTCATTGTGCCAAACACCTGTCGAACACCTGCTGCCTGGGTGCCGCAAATACCAAAAGCATTAATAATCTTGTCTACATCCAAATGTAACAGGCTTGCCACCCCTGCGGTGGCGCTGAACCTTCCGGTCGTTGAAGTGCTATGCCACCCAAGTTCATAATGGTATCTCCCAAGGCCCAGACCCAGCCTGATACAGACCTCTATCCCTGAGATAACGGCCTTCAACACCTCAGCTCCGCTCAGCTTTCTATCTTCCGCAACAGATAGAATGGCAGGCAGGCAGGTTGCTGTGGCATGGATAACGGTTTCCTCATGGTAGTCATCATAATCAAGGGCATGAGCGATTATACCATTTGCCAGGGCGGCATTAGTAACATCCGTCTTAAATTCCGACCCGATAATAGATGCCTGCGGTTTTCCTCCATATTCCTTTACATAATCAAGTATCACCTTGGAAGTGTCTTCAGGCACGCCTCCCAAGGCACATCCGATACAATCAAGGATGCAGATCTTACCTTTTTCCATCACCTCCGCCGGGATATCGTCGAACTTCATATCATGAACAAATCCGGCTAATTGTTTTGTCACTTCCATTGCTACCTCCTTTCCATTCCATAATAAGGAACGAGGACAGATTAACTTCCCCAACTATGCAGCACGGCTTCAGGGTTCAATGTTCAGGGTTAAACAGTATAACATCACGCTCTTCATGAAATTTCAGCAGGTTTACCCGATAAGTGCGAAGACTGTGAACGAATAACATAGATTTTAGTTAACTTTATTATATTTGATTTACTTTATATAATAAATAATGTTATTAAATATTAATCATGCTGTCAAATCATAATAACAGCTCACGCTTAACAGGTACAGGTTATTTGGAAAACCGGATTTGATTTTTTGAAAGTTGTTGCTTGAAATTTGAGATTTGTTTGGTAATATATTTTAAATAGTGGTAACTGTTTAACCCTTCAACTGTTCAAAGGTTCAGGGGATCAAAGTTACACAAATTGTAACCGTTTACAGGGCTCAAAATGTCACTTTTTTGTATTGCACCTGTATTAATCAATAGGTCAAAAAGCTAACTGCACAGGACCAAAAACATTACCGATTGAAGTTGGTTTCACTCGTTCCCACGCTCCCGCGTGGGAACGAGGTGCGAAGTTGGTTCGTCACCTGTTTAAAAGAAAAGCGTCCAAAAAATTACGCTTAAAATGCCTTGCGTTCCGAGGTCTGAATCTTAGGGATATGTGCAAAATACAATGGGGAAAATCCAATGAACAAACTTACTGTTGAAGAAATGGATATCAAAGGAAAACGCGTTCTCATGCGCGTCGACTTCAATGTTCCGCTGGAAGACGGCAAAGTTGCAAATGACAAGCGGATCAGAGCAGCGCTGCCGACGATTCAATATATCATGGACAACGGTGGGAAACTGGTAATTATGTCTCATCTCGGCCGTCCAAAGGGAAAGCGTATTTCTGAGATGTCCTTGAAACCCTGTGTGGCAGTCTTGAGTAAATTACTCGGCAGGCAGGTCGGTTTTGTCGATGATTGCATTGGAAAGGATGTAGACGCCGCTGTTGAAAAACTCGGGGAAGGAGATATTCTCCTGCTTGAAAACCTACGGTATTACAAGGAAGAAACCGACAACGACCCCAATTTTGCGGCAAGGCTTGCCGGGGTCGGTGATATTTATGTAAATGATGCCTTCGGAACATCTCACCGCGCACATGCCTCCACAGAAGGCGTGACACACTTTATTGATCAGTGCGGGGCCGGTTATCTTATGATGAAAGAACTTGATTATTTTGGCAAAATCGTTGAACACCCGGAAAAACCTTTTGTCGCGATACTCGGAGGCGCCAAAATTTCCGGCAAAATAGACGTAATATCCAATCTGCTTCCCAAGGTTGACAAAATTCTTATCGGAGGCGGAATGACCTATACGTTTTTCAAGGCCAGGCAAATGAGAATTGGAAAATCCCTTCTTGAAGAGGATAAAATTGACTTTGCAAAAGAACTGCTGGAACAGGCCGGAGACAAGATTGTGCTTCCGGTTGACTGTATTATTTCCGACTTCTTTGATTTCAATGCCCGAAAAGTCGGCAGACTTGAAACGGTGACAGCGGACAGAATGCCTGAGGGGTGCTTCGGACTCGATATCGGCAGCAAATCCGTTGAGAATTTCCGTTTGGTTCTTCAAAACGCCAAAACGATTATATGGAACGGTCCCATGGGTGTTTTTGAGATAGAGGATACAGCGAGGGGAACCTATGAAATTGCAAACATTGTGGCAGAGGCAACCGCACACGGCGCCACAACTGTTATCGGCGGCGGAGACTCTGCGTCTGCCGTTAATAAGGCTGGCATTGCAGATAAGGTCTCTCATGTTTCCACCGGCGGCGGAGCCTCACTTGAGCTGCTGGCAGGCAAGGTTCTGCCGGGAGTTGCAGCGCTGACAAATAAGCATAACAAATAAGCATACAAACAAGGGTCAATGCTACGGTTGACTCTTTCTGAATGAATAAAGGTCAAGCGTAGACTTGACCGCTTTTATGTACGGACTGACATGTTAAATAAAATTAATCCCACGAAAACAAAGAGTTGGAAAAAGCTTGCGGACCATTATGAGATAATGAAGAATGTTCACATGAAAGATCTTTTTGCTGAGGACCGGGAAAGATTCAAGAGATTTTCAATAAGATTCAAGGACATTCTTGTAGATTATTCCAAGAATATTATAACAGGGGAAACCCTGAAGCTGTTGTTTGAACTGGTTCATGAAACCGGTCTGAGAGAGGCGATCGGCAAAATGTACTCAGGAGACATAATAAATGAGACGGAAAGCAGACCGGTCTTGCATATCGCCTTAAGAAACAGGGAAAACACCCCCATTTATGTTGACGGAAAAGACGTTATGCCAGAGGTAAATACGGTACTGGAAAAAATGAAGGACTTCTCGGACAGGGTTCGTTCCGGTGAATGGACAGGTTTCACCCAAAAAAAGATTACTGATATTGTAAACATCGGGATCGGCGGATCAGACCTGGGGCCGGTAATGGTTACAGAGTGTCTGAAACCGTATGCAAAACAAGGTCTTTCAGTACATTTTATATCAAATGTTGATGCTACCCATATCGCGGAAACCTTAAAAAGACTCGATCCTGAAACCACGCTCTTTATGATTGCCTCAAAGACCTTTACAACACAGGAGACAATGACCAACGCATTTACAGCAAGGGAATGGTTTTTAAGATCCGCCAAAGAACCGGACCATATAGCGAGGCATTTTGTAGCAATTTCCACTAATACAAAAGGGGTCGAGGCCTTTGGCATTGATAACATGTTTGAATTTTGGGACTGGGTCGGTGGTCGTTATTCTCTCTGGTCCGCAATCGGCCTCTCAATTGCCTGCTATATCGGTTATAATAATTTTGTTGAATTATTACAGGGCGCATTTGAGATGGATCGGCATTTTGCCGAAACTCCATTTGAAGAAAATATCCCGATAGTACTGGCATTAATCGGGATATGGTACAACAACTTCTTTGGCGCTCAAAGTGAAGTCATCTTGCCCTATGATCAATACATGCACCGGTTCCCGGCTTATTTTCAGCAGGGAAACATGGAAAGCAACGGAAAATCGACAGACCGCAACGGCCAAAAGGTCAAATATCAGACAGGACCGATTATATGGGGAGAACCAGGAACTAATGGACAGCATGCTTTTTACCAGTTAATCCACCAGGGAACAAAACTGATCCCCGCAGACTTTATCGCCCCTGCAATCAGTCATAATCCGATTGGTGAGCATCATAACATACTTCTATCAAACTTCTTCGCACAAACCGAAGCCCTTTTGAACGGAAAATCAGGACAGGAAGTTATTGACGAATTAAAAACAGAAGGCAAAAGCGATGATGAAATTCAAAGAATCTTGCCTTATAAGGTCTTTGAAGGCAACAGACCGACAAATTCGATCCTCATCAAAAAATTGACGCCCAACGTTCTCGGAAGCCTGACAGCCATGTATGAACACAAGATCTTTGTTCAGGGGGTTGTCTGGAATATATTCAGTTTCGATCAGTGGGGTGTTGAGCTCGGGAAGCAACTGGCGAAAAAGATACTGCCGGAATTGACGGGGAACGTATCAATCGGCTCCCACGATTCTTCAACAGCCGGGTTGATAAATACATTCAAGGAGATGAGCCTCAACCCGCAAGCCTCATTGTCTAAGAGATAATTTTGTCTGAACGTACTTTTCGTTCAGGCGCTGAATACATTCCGGAATCCAAAAAAATCCGGGCAAAAAATGGAGATAATAATAACTGTATGGGAAAAAAGAGACCTGTTTGTCTTATAATAATGGATGGTTGGGGTGTTGCCCCGGCCGATGAAAAAAATGCCCTGGCAAAGGCTGATACCCCCAATCTTGATCGATTCTTTTCGAAGTGCCCGAATGCCGTTTTAAGAGCGGAAGGACTTAATGTCGGACTGCCGGAAGGTACTCAGGGAAATTCGGAAGTCGGCCATCTTAACATAGGCTCCGGCAGAATAATAAAGCAGATGCTTGTGCGTATTGACAACGATATTGAGGACGGGAGCTTCTATGAAAATGAAATATTAAAAGGCGCGATTGTTCACTGCAAAAAAAACAGGTCAAATCTTCACCTTATGGGCCTTATTCAAGACCAGGGTGTCCATGCCGTAACACGCCACTGCAACGCCCTGCTCATGTTAGGTAAAAAAATGGATTTTGACAATATTTATATCCATGTCTTCACGGACGGACGCGATACCCCGCCCAGGTCGGCAGCAGAATATATTACAGATTTGGAGGAAGGAATAAAAAAGGCAGGCAGGGGCAGGATCGGCACCATTATCGGAAGATATTATGCTATGGACCGTGATACAAACTGGGACAGAATCAAGATCGCATACGACGGCCTTGCCAAACTTAAAGGCGTTGTGTGCACGGACTGGAGAAAAGCCATCGAGGATGCTTATGCTGATGATGAAACCGACGAGTTCATCAGGCCGAGAATAATCAAAGGTTTTCCGGGGATCAGGGACAACGATGCAGTAATCAACTTCAACTACAGGCTTGACAGGGCAAGAGAGATTACGCATGCCTTTACCGATACGACCTTCCGGGAATTTGAGAGATGCAAACTTGATATTAAATATGCAGCTTTTGCAACTTATTATGATAAAGGGGAGTTTGAAACGGCATTTCCCCCTGTCAGCCATAAAAATATCCTCGGCAAGGTTTTAAGCGATCACGGACTGAAGCAACTGAGAAGTGCGGAGACCGAGAAATATGCACACGTAACCTTCTTTTTTAACGACTCCAACGAGACACCTTTTGAAGGAGAGGACAGGATACTGGTGCATTCGCCCAAGGTTGCGACCTATGATCTGCAACCGGAAATGAGCGCCTATAAGTTAAGAGACAAGCTCCTGGAGGCTATTGCCACTAATAAATATGATGTGATTATCTGCAATTTTGCCAATTGCGATATGGTAGGCCATACGGGAGTCTTTGATGCAGTTATCAAGGCCGGGGAGACTGTAGACGAATGCGTGGGCGCTGTTACTGATGCTGCTCTTGCAAAAGGAGGCGCGGTTATTATCACTGCCGACCACGGCAACGGCGAATGCATGTTTTTGGATGACGGCTCTCCTATGACCGCCCACACAACTAACCCCGTCCCTGTTATTTTATGCGGGATGGATAATATCAAACGTATAAAAAGCGGCAAACTTTGTGATCTTGCGCCCACCATGCTCAAGATATTAGGGATTGATCAACCCGTAGAAATGACCGGAAGACCATTATTTTAAACAGCATCAATAATCAGCCCGACTACATGCTGTTTGGGTCTCAGGCAGAAGTTTAGCCGGCCGCACGTACATATCATCCCGACCACTGTCATTTATGCCGACCAGGTAAAACTTCCATATTTCACTCTGAAGAATATCCGCGACCTTTATACCCGGTATACAAAAGAAACAAACCGGCCATTTACGGACGAAGCTATAAAAAAGATATGTGGCTATCCAGCGTGACTCTTCCCTGCTGTCTAAAGCAATCTTTACAGTAATAGTCAACGGTACTGAGAGCAACATGCCGACAGGGCCTAATATCCATCCCCGGAATAGAAGGGAGAGAAACACCACTGATGTAGAAAGGCCTAAACCCAGGCCCATAAAACGGGGTTCAATCACACTTCCCATTGCCAGGTTTATTACTGCATATCCGGCTGCAATGATCATCGCCTTGAAAATACCGATTTGAATGACAGCCAGCAGTACGGCCGGTACTGCGGCGATGATTGAGCCGATATTTGGAACATAATTCAGCGCAAAAGCCAGCACTCCCCACAATAGCGGATAATCCAATCCCATAATGAAGACAAAAACAGTAACCGTTCAAAGGTTCAGGATTAGGATCAGAGAAGGCGTTAAAGACCGAAGTCCTCGTTTCAACTGCTTATTTTTCCAGGCAATTGCCAATTTGGTGCCACATTCCGCATTAGATCTGCCAAGGTTAAATTGTTTTTGCGGACTACCAACTTAAAGCGGGATACCTTCCGCTTTTTGGTGGATTCGCTTCACTTAATCCACCCTGCAAAGTTACGTTGGCAGCCGACGTAGGGTGGATTAAGGAACGTAAGCGACGAATCCACCAAAGCAACTGTCCCGCTTACGTTGGTAGTCCGCTGGTATATATAGCCCTTTCAGGGCTGATAATATAATAACTTTTTCATATTGCACCCCATTTCAGGGCAGGCACAGGGACCTGCCCCTACGATTGTTTTACATACAATGCATAGGGATCTCTTCCTGTTCAAATCCAATTATCAGGGATTATCGATGATATATTCGCGAATTCGCTTTTAACCATGTTGATACCGTGCCCTGATAAACGATGGGTGCAATACAAAAAGTAATTAAAAAGAGCGTGACAAATTTTTTTCGTTCCCAGGCTCTGTCTGGGAACGAAACGAACGGTGACAAAACCCGGGAGCGAAGGAAAATCGATTTATATACATTTTGGTAACCGTTCACACCAGAGGCACGAACTTAAGGGAACCCCGGGCGCATCTATTCTTGATCTACGTGGTATCTTGATTTTATGACATAAGTTATTCGATAAATCAATATATCAAAGAACTTCCCGCAGTTCGATTTCCGCCCTCAAGATTCAACCCCAAGCCTGATTTTCCTCTTGACATTGATCTAATCGTCATATAGGAGTAAAATTTGTTCGACAGGAATGAAATCAACGGCCCTTCCGGCCAATGCTATAAAACAATTTCCTACCAGTCTGCCGATAACAAATGAGAAGAGTTGATTGTGAAAAAACAATTCAAATCATTTCTAATAATCTTTGTTGTATCTATGCCAATTTTCGCTGTTGATGCCTGCGCAAAGAGCAGTGAGAATAAAGAACTGAAATTAATCATTGCCTCCTATATTCCCGTAGGATATCCCTATTTTTATGAAGTGCAGAAACTCTTTGTTGACATGGTAAATGAGCGCGGCAAGGGGGTTGTTCATCTAAATGCCTATTTCAGCGGAACACTTTTAAAGGGCAAGGAACTCCTGCCCGGTCTTCTGGCCGGAACAGCGGATATAATTTTTCAGACCAACAGCTATTTGTTGGGATCTTTTCCTTTTATTGGTTTCCAGATAATACCGGTATGGAAGGATTCCATCCAATATAACTGCTCCCAAAAAATCGGATCCGATCTGTACAATTTATTAAATGAAGAATTAAAGAAAAGAAATCTTTTTCAACTCGTATCACCCGGCGCAGTTTTTGATTGTATCTGGACCAAAAAAAAAATAATCAGGAACCCATCCGACTTAAAAGGTTTAAAAATCAGGGCGCCGGGCAAAATACAGGCCAAACTCTTGCAGACAATGGGGGCTTCGCCTGTTACAATGCCTTCAGCAGAAATACCTCAGGCTCTGCAAAGGGGCGTTATTGACGGCGCTGCAATCTGTCCATGGACGGCACAGGGTCGAGGGATTGAAGAATTTTGCAAATATATGACCGTCTATGCCATTTCGTATCAGTCTGCTCCGATATACTTATTACGTGATAAATGGGAAAGCTACCCTGCTGAAGTTCGAAAACTGATCATGGGGGTCGCTGTTGATTGGGAAAATAAAGTTAAAGGCTTTGGCAATAACAATGCCCTTATTAGCGCAGATCAATTAAAAAAAGAAATTATTCCATTTTATGAAAAAAAGGGAATGCAGGTTATTTTTTTAACTGATAAAGAGAGCAAGGCCTTTGTTTTAGCTGCCAAACCTGTGATTCAATGGTGGATTCGTGAAGTTGGAAAGGAAAGGGGCAAAAAGACCTTAAAATATATCGACCTGTGCGATTAGCGATTAGTATTGATATGCAGGATGTAACATATTGAGAATTTCAGGGTGCAATACAAAAAAAGCTGATTATAACGGAATCAGGGGAGGACATATTTATTGTCCGTTCCAGGTGTCAGATATTTGTAAAAGCTGTCAAAAAAAAGAAATGTCAGCCCGGTAAGTTACGGGAGCATTCCCAAAAAGTAAGCAACATTATTGACCGTTTAATGGACTATAAAACAC